>CAZSPS010000243.1:0-3564 GCA_964608875.1 uncultured Ectothiorhodospiraceae bacterium | reverse complement strand
GAGATGCCGTTCATCGCTGATTCCTCCAGACTGCGATTGCCGGGTGGACGGTCGGGCGCCCGCATCGGCGGGCCGTCAGGACACGTTGCCCATTTGCGAACTCGCCGCCGTCCCGCTGAGGGGCCCCGTCACTTCTACGGGGTCCGGCACGCCCTTCATGAACATTTCTCCAAAGGCGTTCGTGATGCTGCCGGAGGTGTGCTCCGGGCCGGAGAGGTCCTGGAGCCGGGGCGCCCGCCAGGGCTTCCTGCCAGCATGGGGGGGGGGGGGCGAGATGTTGTTCATCGTTGATTCCTCACGGACCGTAGCCGCAACCGCCGGGAGAGCGCCCGGGCCAAGGCTGGATTATTGTCGATCCGGCGGCGGCAGTTCAACCGGAGCATTGTCCAATGCAAGGTGAGCCTGAAGCGTCGGGGCGGCGACGACGCGGTTCTGCCACACTGGGGCGATGCGCGAGCCCCGCTTCCTCGTCCGCGACAACCTGGCGCGCCGCTTCTCCGGCGACCGCCGGGTCGCCCTCGGCCCCGATGCGGCCCGGCACGCGGCCACCGTGCTGCGCCTTCGCGCGGGCGCGCCGCTGCGGGTATTCGACGGCGGCGGCGCGGAGTACCGGGCGAAGCTGGTGGCGGCGGGCGGCGGCCACGCCGAGGCCGAGCTCCTCGAACGCCTGCCCGAGGACGCGGGGGCGGCGGCCCTGCCGATCATCCTCGCGCTCGGCGTCGCGCGGGGGCAGCGCATGGACCTCTCGATACAGAAGAGCGTGGAGCTCGGGGTGGCGCGCATCGCGCCCCTGTGGACGGCGCGCGGGGTGGTGCAGCCGGACCGCCGCGGGTCCGGGGAGGAGCGGGTGCGGCGCTGGCTGCGCATCGCCGAAGGCGCGTGCGAGCAGTGCGGGCGGCGCACCGTTCCGGCCATCGACCCGCCCCGGACCCTCGACGAGTGGCTCGACGAACGGGCGCGCCGGCCCGAGGGCGAAGGCGCCGCGATCCGCCTCGACCCCGACGCCGGGCCGGGCTTCGCCTCGCTGCCCCCGCCCCGCCCGCCGCTCACCTTGCTGGTCGGTCCGGAAGGCGGGCTCGACCCGCACGAGGCGGCGCGCGCGGATGCGGCGGGCTTCGCCGCAGCCCGCCTCGGCCCCCGCACCCTGCGCGCCGAGACGGCGGCGATCGCGGCGGTGGCGGCGGCGCAGCTCCTGTGGGGCGACCTCGGCTGAGGCGGCGCCCGGCGGCTCAGGCCGGACGCTGCCCCGCGTCCTCCCCGCCGATGCGGTCCCCCGGCGCGTCCTCGCCGATGCGGTCGAGGGCGTCGCGGATGCCCTCGAGCTGCTCGACGATCTCGCGCGGGACCTCTTCCCCCGCATCCCGGACTTCCGCCAGCGCCTCGTCGGAGAATGCGGGCGCGGGCCGCTCCCCGGATGCCGCGGCGTCCCCGAGCGTGAGCGGCGGCGCGTAGGCGGCGCCCGCCGGCGAGCGCCCGCCGCCGCGCCGCCGCACGAGCACCAGCAGCGCCGCGAACGCCGCCGCCCCGGCGCCGAAACGCCAGGCGTCGTTCGAGACTCCGAAGACGGGCGGCGGGGCGGCGGCGGCTTCGATCTGCGGCGCGAGCCGCGCCGCCGCCGCCCCGCCCGCGGCGAGGCGCTCGAACGCGGCCCTCGCCGGGGCGAGCGCGCGGGCTGCGGCGCGCGCTTCGGCGAGGGGTTCGACGAGCGAGCGCACGCGCTCCGGCAAGGTGGCGAGGTCCAGCTGCGCCTCGGCGCCGGCCAGCCGCCGCACGCCGTCCTCGACGAGCGCCTCGGCCGCCCGCTCCCAGACGGCGAGCAGCGGCGCCGCCCGCTCCAGCCCCATCGTGTCCGGGAACGCCGCGCGCCTCAGCTCCGTCCCGAACGCCCGCGGCGCGACGGACAGCGCCTTCACCGCCAACGCGGCCTGCGGCCCCTCCCCGGCGCCGCCGGCGAGGAGGTCCGCGAGCCGCCGCGAGCGGTCCGTGAGCCTCGCCGCCTCGACGCGCAGGTCCTCGACCCGGGCGCGCTGGCTGCGGATCCGCCGCCACTCGCCCCGGACCCGGTCGAGAGCGGCGACGACGCCCGTCCAGGCCGCCCGGAGCTCGCGCGGCGCCTCGGGAGGAAGGCGCACCAGCACCCCGAGCGAGCGCCGCCGCAACCCCGGCAGGGCGGCCTCCGCCGCGCCTTCGCCGGCGGCGGCGGCGCGCGCCCACTCCGCCAGCCCGGCCGCGAGGGCGCGCTGCTCTCGGACCAGGGCGGCGCGCTCGGCGGCGTCGGCGGCGTGCCGGTAGTGCAGGAAGGAAGCGGCGGCGAAGACCGCGAGCGCGGCCAGGAACGCGAGCCGCACGGCGAAGGCGCCGCCGCCGGCGGAACGGCCGCCCGCGGCAACGGGCCGGCTTCCCGGAACGGCGGCCGGACCGGACGGGGCGCGCGCGGGGCTCGGATCGGACATGCGGGCGGGGAGGGGCGGGCGCTGTCGGCGGCCGGGAAACTCCCTTGCGGTGTGTATTCGGCGATATGGTGGTAGTATACGCGCCGCCGATGGCCGTACCGTGCGATCGGCGAAGGTCTTCGACCGGTCGCGACCGGCTGTCAGGTACCTGAAGGAGAAACCGAAGTGCGAACCAGAATTGCCCAGTGGACCGCCACCGCGTGCATGGCCGGCGTGCTTGCCCTCGCCTCGGGCTGCGCCACCACCGACATGGCCGCGATGGACGAGCTTCGCAGCGCCGTCAACGCCGCCAACGCAACCGCGAAGGAAGCCGCGAAGGACGCGGCTGCGGCGCGCGCCGAGGCCGGCAGGGCTTCGCGCACCGCGAACCGCGCCCTCAGCGCGGCGCGCGAGGCGCAGACCTGCTGCACCGCCAACAGCGAGAAGATCGACCGCATGTTCAAGAAGTCGATGAAGAAGTAGTCATCGGCTTCCGGTCCCGGCGAGGGAGGCGGCCGCTCGTTCAGCGGCCGGTGTCGTCCGCGGCGGCGGCAACCTCCTTCGCCCGCTCGCCCACCGCGAAGGGGACTCCGTTCGCGGTGGCGAGCGCTTGCTGAACCCGCGCCCAGTCCACGACCGGGCGCGGCCCCTCTTCGGGCAGGGCCGCGACCAGCGCCCTCACCGCTTCGGTCATGTCGGGGCGGGCCTCCGCCGCCGCCACGTCCGCGTCCGGATGGACCTCGAGGTACAGCCTGTCGCCGTCGAAGCCGGCCTTGACCCGCTGGCGGACGATGGTGACGGGGGTGCCCGCGTCCGCCAGCTCGAACAGCTCGACGATGTGCTCGGGGTACAGGCGGATGCATCCGTGGCTGACCCGCATGCCGATGCTGTAGGGCCGGTTGGTCCCGTGGATCAGGTAGCTCGGGAAGCCGAGGTACAGGGCATGGCTGCCCAAGGGGTTGCCGGGTCCGGCCGGCACCACCGGGGGCAGGGGCGGCTCGCCCGTCTCCTCGCGCTCCTTGCGGATCGACTCGGGCGGGGTCCAGGTGGGCCGCGCCTTCTTCCCGACGATGGAAGTCCTGCCGAGCGGCGTATCCCATCCGACCCGCCCGATGCTGATCGGCCATGAGCG
>CAZSPS010000242.1:0-1818 GCA_964608875.1 uncultured Ectothiorhodospiraceae bacterium | reverse complement strand
GACCAGCACCTCGTGGCTCATCGCCCGCACCACCCGCAGGTCGTGGCTGATGAAGAGGTAGGCGAGCCGGTGGCGCTGCTGGAGGTCGCGCAGCAGCGCCACGATCTGCGACTGCACCGAGACGTCGAGGGCCGAGGTCGGCTCGTCGAGCACGATGAAGCGGGGCTTCAGCACCACGGCGCGGGCGATGGCGATGCGCTGGCGCTGCCCGCCCGAGAACTCGTGCGGATAGCGGTGGCGGGTGTCCGGGTCGAGCCCGACCTCCCGCAGGGCCTCGACGATGCGCTCCTCGCGCTCCCCGGGGCCGCCGCCGAGACCGTGCACCCGCAGCCCTTCCTCGACGATCTGCGCCACCGACATGCGCGGGCTGAGACTGCCGTAGGGGTCCTGGAAGACGATCTGCATCTCGCGGCGGAGCGGCCGCAGGACCCGCCGGCCGAGGCCCTCGATGGAGCGGCCGAGAAGCTCGATGCGGCCCTCGCTCGCCTGCAGCCGCAGCATGGCGAGGCCGAGGGTGGTCTTGCCCGAGCCGCTCTCGCCCACCACCCCCACCGTCTCGCCCTCGCGCACCTCGAGCGAGAGGCCGTCCACCGCCCGCACGTGCCCTACGGTCCGGCGCAGCAGCCCGCGCCGGATGGGGAACCACACCTTGAGCCCCTCCACCCGCATCGTGCGGTCCGCGTCCGCCGGGGCGGGGGCGGCCTCGCCGCCCGGCGCCGCGGTCAGGAGGTGGCGGGTGTACTCGTGCCGCGGGGCCGCGAACACCTCGCGCGCCGCGCCCGACTCCACGATGCGCCCGGCCTCCATCACGTACACCCGGTCCGCCATCTTGCGCACGATGCCGAGGTCGTGGGTGATGAGCAGCAGCGCCATCCCGAGCCGCGCGCGCAGCTCGCGCAGCAGCTCCAGGATCTGGGCCTGGATGGTCACGTCGAGGGCGGTGGTCGGCTCGTCCGCGATGAGGAGGTCGGGGTCGTTGGCGAGCGCCATGGCGATCATGACGCGCTGGCGCTGGCCGCCGGAGAGCTGGTGCGGGTAGGCCGAGAGGCGCTGCTCGGCGTCGCGCAGACGCACCAGGGCGAGCAACTCCAGCACCCGCCGGCGGGCGGCGGCGGCGCCGATCGTCTGGTGCAGGGTCAGGGCTTCGCGCACCTGCTTCTCCACCGTGTGCAGCGGGTTGAGGGAGGTCATCGGCTCCTGGAAGATCATCGCGATGCGCCGGCCCCTCAAGGAGCGCATGGCCGCAGGCGGCGCCTCGAGCA
Organism: uncultured Ectothiorhodospiraceae bacterium; assembly: GCA_964608875.1. Taxonomy (GTDB): domain Bacteria; phylum Pseudomonadota; class Gammaproteobacteria; order HK1; family HK1; genus JAJDXW01. The sequence goes on along the minus strand of CAZSPS010000242.1, from coordinate 556 downwards.
GCGAGCGCCCGTCGAACTCGATGCGCCCGGCCGGGTGGTACGCCTGGGGGTAGGGCAGGAGGCGCAGCACCGAGAGCGCCGTCACCGACTTCCCCGAGCCGCTCTCCCCGACCAGCGATACCGTCTCCCCCCGGTCCACGTGCAGCGAGACGCCGCGCACCGCCTGCACGCCGGCGCCGTCGGCGCGAAAGCCGACGTGCAGGTCCTCGATGGAGAGAAGCCGCCGTTCCATCCCGTGTCCTCGATCCTCGTCCCGTCCGCCCTCCGGCGGGGGGCGGTACGCCGCCAGTATGTCTTTCGCGGCGCGGGGGCGGCAAGGGGCGGCGGGTAGAATGGCGCCATGACCGTCCGCACCCGCTTCGCTCCGAGCCCCACCGGCGACCTGCACGTCGGCGGGGCGCGCACCGCGCTCTTCTGTTGGCTCTACGCCCGCCGCCACGGGGGGCGCTTCATCCTGCGCATCGAGGACACCGACCGCGAGCGCTCCACGGAGCGGGCGGTGCGGGGCATCCTCGACGCCATGGAGTGGCTCGGGCTCGACTGGGACGAGGGGCCG
>CAZSPS010000241.1:0-1892 GCA_964608875.1 uncultured Ectothiorhodospiraceae bacterium | reverse complement strand
CCCGCCGCGCCCCCGCCCGGAAGGCGCCGCTCCAGCCACTCCCGGTCGTGCCACTGCGCGGGCGCGGCCGAGATCAGCAGCATCTCGTCCTCGCCGAGGCGGGTCGCCGACATCTCGGTCACGATCCGCCCGCGCTCGTCCGCGAAGTACAAAAGGCCCACCCGCCCCACGGACGGCAACTCGCCGGTGGCGAGGGAGCGCAGCCACTTGGCCGCCCCCCGCCCCGACACGTGGAACCGGCTGAAGCCCGGCAGGTCGAGCAGGCCCGCCGCGTCCCGCACCGCCAGGCACTCCTCGCGCACGCGCGCGAACCACGGACCCTCGCGCACCCAGGTCCGCGCCGCCGCCTGCGACGTGTCGTCGCCCGCGCGCGCGAACCAGTTGGCGCGCTCCCACCCGCCGTAGGCCCCGAACTCGGCCCCCAGCTCCCGCACCCGGTCGTGCACCGGCGAGAGCCGCTTGCCGCGTCCGGCCGGCCAGGCGTGGTGCGGGAAGTGCATCGCGTACTCGTGGCCGTAGACCTCCATCGCCTTGGCCAGCGTGTGCTCCTGGTCCGCGTAGGCGGTGAACCGCCGCGGGTCGCAGGCCCACATGTCCCATTCGGTGCCGCCGTCCACCACCCATTCCGCGAGCACCTTGCCGGCGCCCCCCGCCTGGGCGATCCCGAACGTGAACACGCAGGCCTCGAACGCGTTCGGCACCCCGGGCATCGGCCCGACGAGGGGGTTGCCGTCCGGCGCGTAGGGGATGGGGCCGTTGATCACCCGGCTCACCCCGCCCGTGCCCAGGATCGGCACCCGCGCCACCGCGTCCTCGATGTAGGGCTCGAGCCGGTCGAGGTCGTCGGGGAAGAGCTGGAACGAGAAGTCCTCGGGCATCGGGTCGCCGGGCGCCACCCAGTGGGCGCGGCACTCGCGTTCGTAGGGGCCGAGGTTGAGCCCCGACTTCTCCTGGCGCAGGTACCACGACGTGTCCACGTCGCGCAGCAGCGGCAGCTTGCGCCCCGACTCCTCGTTCCAGGCCTCGAGATCCGGGATCGGCTCGGTCAGCAGGTACTGGTGCGACATCGTCACCATGGGGACGGAGCGGCCGAACAGCGCGCCGACCTCGCGCGCCCGGTAGCCGGCCGCGTTCACCACGTACTCGCACCGGATCTCCCCCTGCGGGGTCTCGAGCACCCATTCGCCGCCCTCCCGGCGCGCGTCCGTCACGGGGCAGAAGCGGACCACGGTGGCGCCGAGCTCCCGCGCGCCCCGCGCGAGGGCCTGGGTGAGCTGCGCCGGGTCGATGTCGCCGTCGCAGGGGTCGAGCAGCGCGCCCTCGAGCCCGTGGGTCTCGAGGAAGGGGTAGTGCGTGCGCAGCTCGCCAACCGTGCACAGCTCGACGTCCATGCCCTGGTAGCGGCCCATGCCCGCCACGCGCTCGAACTCGCGCATGCGATCGGCCGAGTGGGCGAGCCGCACGGAGCCGGTGACGTGGTAGTCGATGGGATAGCCGGTCTCGCCGGCGAGGCCCCGGTACAGCTCCGCCGAGTAGCGCTGCAGGTTCATCACCGCCCAGCTCGTCGAGAAGGTCGGGACGTTCCCCGCCGCGTGCCAGGTGGAGCCCGAGGTGAGCTCGTCCTTCTCGACCAGCACGCTGTCGGTCCAGCCCTTCTTCGCGAGGTGGAAGAGGCACGAGACGCCGACGGCGCCGCCCCCGATGACGACCGTGCGCGCGTGCGCCGGCAGTTCGGCCATCGTGTCCCCGCCTTCGGGCGTTCAGGCGGCGCCGTTCGGGCGGACGCGGGCGAGCAACTCCGCGCCGTCGGCGCAGCGGATGATCAGCGCGCCGGCTTCCCGCAGCTTCCCGGTGTCCGACACCGGCTCCAGGCGGCGGGCCAACTCCTCGCC
>CAZSPS010000240.1:0-3708 GCA_964608875.1 uncultured Ectothiorhodospiraceae bacterium | reverse complement strand
GGCGCCGGCCTCAAAGGTGACGCTCGACGGCGCCGCCGCCGTCAGCGCCGCGAGAGGCGCGGACACCCCGACCGCGACTTCCAGCGCCGCCGACGGGTCGCCCGTGCGCGTCAGGGTGAAGGTCGCGGACGCGCCTTCCGTCACCGGGGAGGTTCCGGCGGCCACCGTCACCACCGGCAGATCGTCGTCCTCCACCGCGACCTCGGCCTCGGTCGCGCTCCCGAGGTCGTAGGCCGCGCCGGCCACGGGCGGGGGCAGGGTGAGGGTGAGGACGCTGCCGCCCGGCTCGTATACGTCGTCGTCGTCGGTCGCGAGCGTGAGGACCGCTTCGGCGGCGCCGGCCTCGAAGGTGACGGCGGCCGGCGCCGGGTCCGCCAGCACCGCGCCGGGGTCGGACACCTGCACCGCGACTTCGAGCGTCTGCGAAGTGTCGCCGTTCGCCCGCGTCAGGGTGAACTCCGCCGCCGCGCCCTCCGTCACCGGGCTCGCGCCCGGCTCCGCCGTCACCTCCGGACGGTCGTCGTCCTCCACCGCCACCGTCGCCGCGAGCGGCGCGCCCGCGCGCCAGAGCGCGCCGGACGCGGGCGGGGCGAGGGTCACGGTCACTGCGGCGTCGGCCTCGCCCAGCGTGTCGTCCTCCGTCGCCAGGGTCAGGGACGTCGTGGCGGCGCCGGCCTCGAAGGTCGCCTCGGCCGTGGCCGCCGCCGCAGCGGTCAGCGCCGAGCCCGGGTCGGAGACTTCGAGCGCGACCGTGAGCGCCGCCGCCGTCACGCCCGCGCGCGTCAGGGTGAACGCCGCCGCATCGCCTTCCGCGACCGTGGCCGCGTCGGCCTCCAGCGTCACCAGCGGCAGGTCGTTGTCCGCCAGCGTGCCCGTGGCGGTGGCCGTGACCAGGGTGGCGCCGCCGGCCGGGGTCGCGCCGGTGAGGGTCACCACCACCGTCTCGTCCGCCTCGTCCGCGTCGTCGTCCGCCGTCACCAGGCGCACCTCGCGCTCGGTCACGCCCGGCGCGAAGGTGAGCGCGCCGCGCGCGAGGTCGGTGTAGTCCGGTCCCGAGGCGGCGGTACCGCCGAGTGTGTAGGCCACCTCGAGCGTGCGCCCGCTGGCCGCGTCGAGGCGCACCGGGAACACCAGCGTCCCGCCCTCGGTCACCGCCGCCGCGGGCGCCGCCACCGACAGCCCCGGCGCGTCGTCGTCGTCCGCCACCGCGACCGACGCCGCCGCCGGGTCGCCCGGCCGCCAGACGCCCGCATCGCTCGCCGCCACGGTCAGGGTCAGCACCCCTGCGGCCTCGTCCAGCGCGTCGTCCTCCGTCGCCAGGGTCACGGCCGCCGTGGCGGCGCCGGCCTCGAAGGTGACGGTGGACGGGACGGCCGCCGACGCCGCCAGCGCCGAGGCGGGGTCGGCCACCGCGACCGCGACCGTGAGCGCCGCCGCCGTATCCCCTTCGCGGGTCAACGTGAACGCCGCGTCCGCGCCTTCGGTGACCTCGGCAGTGTCGGCCGCCACCGTCACCAGCGGCGGATCGTCGTCGCGCACGGTGAACCGGGCCTCGCCCGCCGCCGCCGACACGTCGTAGCCCTCCGCCGCGAGCAGCGCCGCCCGCCACACGTCGTCGGTGCCGTCGTCGTCCTGGGCGGCGCTCCACACGACCTCGTGCGTCGCCGAATCCGCCGCGAACACGGCGAAGCGAAGCGGCGCCGCGCGAGCGCCCGCTCCGTCCGGAACGACCCGGTACGCCACCGACAGGACTTGGCCGATGTCTTCGCCGAGCCGCGTGAAGGTCAGCGTGACGCTGCCGCCCTCGTCCACCTCCGGCGCGGACGCCGACACCGACACCAGCGGCGAGTCGTTGTCGCGAAGCACGCCTTCCGCCGACGAGGCGCCCGCGGCGAGACTCGCCTCGCCGCCCGGGTCCCCGAGCGTGACGATCACGGTCTCGTCGCCCTCGTCCTGATCGTCGCGGAGCGTGGCCAACGTGAGCAGCCGCTCCGTCTCGCCCACCGCGAAGTCCAGCGCGCCTTCCGCCGCGCCCGCATAGTCCGTGCCGGCGGTGGCCGTGCCGCCGAGCGTGTAAGGCGCCGCAATCGCAACGTGGGAGGCTGCGGAGAGCCGCACCGGGAACACGAGCGCGCCGCCTTCGATCACCGCCGCCGGCGGCGCGGCGACCGAAACGCTCGGCGCGGTACGGTCGTTGTCGATGATGGTGAAGGCGGCTTCTCCGCCGGTACGGGACACCGCGTAGTCGTCCGACGGCTGGATGACCACCCGGAAGGTCTCGTCCACCGTGTTGGCGTCTTCGCCGTAGGGAACCGGGGCGTAGTCCTGTTCGGTGGCGCCCTGCGGAATGACCAGGGACAGCACACCGGGGACGGTGGAGCCGACAATCCTGAAGCGGACGGTCAGGGGGCCGCTGCTTGCGCCTCCCTCGCGGGAGAAGGTCAGCAGGACGTTCCCGTCGGCCGTCTCGACATACTCGGAGGCATCCGTGGCGACGGAGACGATCGGCAGCGCGTTGTCCTGGATGGTGGCCGCCGCCGCCGCCGTGCCGAGCCGCGCGAAGCCGTCGGCCGGCGCTTCGAGCGTGAGGGTCACCGTCTCGTCGCCCTCGTCGTCGAAGTCGGGCGAGGTGGCGAGCGTGACGGATAGTTCGGTCACGCCCGGCTCGAAGGTCAGCGCGCCGCCGGCCTCGTCCACGTAGTCGTCGCCCGCGGCGGCCGTGCCGCCGAGCGCGTAGCGCACGGTGATGGTGCGTCCGCTCGGCGCGGAGAGGCGGACCGGGAACACGAGGTCGCGGCCCTCGGACACCGCCGCCGGGGTGGGCGCCGCCACCGACACGACCGACGCCACGGGGTCGTCGTCCGCGACCGTGATCGACGCTTCGGACGGGTCGCCGTTCCGCCAGGACGCGCTGGTGCGAAGGGCGAGGGTCAGGACCAGGTCGGGCCCGTCCAGCTCGTCGTCCTCCGTCGGCACGGCCAGGCGCGCCGTCGCCGCGCCGGCCGCGAAGACCACGTCGATGGGCACGGGCGCCCCGTCCGCCCGCAACGACACCGAGGCCGTGAACGGCTCCCCGGTGTAGCCCGCCCGCGTCAGCACGAACACCGCGTCCCCGCCTTCCGTCACGCTCGCCGCCGACGCCGCCACCGTCACCGTCGGCGGGTCGTCGTCCGCCACCACGACCTCGGCCTCCGACGGGTCGCCCAGGCGGTAGGCCGCGCCGCCTTGCAGGGTCAGGGTCAGGCGGGCGGGGGCCTCGTCGACGTCGTCGTCCTCGGTCGCGAGCGACACGGTGGCCGTGCCGGAGCCGGCGGCGAAGGTGGCGGCGGCGGGCGCGCCGGCCGCGTCCGCCAGCACCGCGCCCGGGTCCGCCACCTCGAGCGCGACCGTGAGCGCCTCCGCCAGTACGCCTTCGCGCGTCAGCACAAACTCCGCCGCCGCGCCTTCCGCGACCTGCGGCGCCGCCGCCGACACCGTCACCAGCGGCAGGTCGTCGTCCTCCACCGTCACCGAGGCTTCGGACGGGCCGCCCACATCCCAGCCATCGCCGGCCTGCAGGGTCAGGGTGACGGACGCGGCGGCTTCGTCGACGTCGTCGTCCACGGTCGCGAGCCGCAAGGTGGCGGTGGCGGCATCGGCGGCGAAGGCGGCGGTGGCGGGCGCCGCCTCCGCCAGCGCCGCGCCCGGGTCCGCCACCGCGACCGGGAC
>CAZSPS010000239.1:0-1546 GCA_964608875.1 uncultured Ectothiorhodospiraceae bacterium | reverse complement strand
CCACCGGCCCGCTGAAGCCGCCCCGCGCCGCGCTCCAGGCGTAGGTCAGCGGATCGCCGTCCGGGTCCGAGGCCGCCGCCTCGAGGCGGACCACGCCGCCGCGCGGCACCGCGCACGGATCGCAGGTCGCCGTCACCCCGGGACGCTCGTTCTCGTCGGTCACCTCGATGAACACCGTCGCCGCGTCGTCCGCGCCGAACCCGTCCCGCACGCGCACCGTAAGCTCGAACAGGTTCGGCTCCGTCTCGTAGTCCTCGCCCGCACCGACGTAGCGCACCACCCCGTCGCGCAGCCCCACCGTGAAGCGCTCCGAGTCGCCGAACACGATCCCGTACTTCAGGTCGTCGCCGTCGGGGTCCTCCGCCGTCACCGTGCCGAGTTCGGCCGGCCGCCGCCGGCCGTCCAGGTTCTCGGGCAACTCGAAGCGGTAGGTCCGCTGCCCGAACTCCGGCCAGCCGTTGGCGACCTCGACCACCACCGAAGCCGACGCGGAGCCGCCCCGCCCGTCGGAGACCTCGACGAGGATCTCGAAGCGCCCCAGGCCGTCCGGGGCCGTCCACGCCGCCGTCGAGGCGTCCACCGGCCCGCCGAACGCGCCCCGCGCCGCGCTCCAGGCGTAGGTCAGCGGATCCCCGTCCGGGTCCGTCGCCGTCGCCGTCAGCGCCACCGAGCCGCCCCGCCCCACCACGCACGGCGCGCATGAAGCCGTCACCGTCGGCGGACGGTTGGGCGGCGGCGTCCGGTCGCGGATCGTCACCACGACCGACGACGGGCTGCCCGGCGACACCCCGGACGGCAGCGCGCCCAGTGCCACCGTGAACGTCTCGTCGTCACGGTCGGCGTCCGCGACCGTGGTGACCGTTCCCGTACCCGTCGTGCTCCCGGCAGCGATGGCGATGCCCGCCAACGCGCCGAAGTCGCCCGGCTCCGCGGTGCCCGCCGTCAGCGTCAGCGGGATCGTCACGCCGTTCGGCAGCGTCCCGGACAGCCGGGCCGTCACCGTCGCCGATCCGCCCTCGTCCACCGGATTGGGCGCGACCGACAGGCTCACCGTCCGAGACGGCGACGTGTCGTCGTCGGTGATCGTACCCGTCCCCGTGTCGGTCGCCGCAACCGTCACCGTGGTCCCGGATACCGTCAGGCCGACCGTGAACGTCTCGTCGCCCTCGACCAGCGCGTCCTCGATCGTCGCGACCGTGAAGGTCCGCGCCTCGCCCGCGGTGCCCGCGAAGGAAAGCGACGCGGTGTTCTCCGTGTAGTCGACGCCCTTCGCCGCGGTGCCGTCGGTGAACGAGGGCGTCACCGTCAGACCCCCCGTCACCGCCCGGTCCAGCGTCACCGTGAAGGTCAGTGTGTCGCCCTCGGTGGCCGAGGCGTCCCCGACCGCCACTGCCGGCACCGCCGCGTCCCAGGTCGCCGTCGCCGTGACCGCCGACGCCGGACCCGCGTTCAGCCCGTCCGTCGCCGCGCTCGCCGCCACCTGGACCGTGACGTTCGAGCCGCTGGTCGGCGTCACCGCCAGCGTGTAGCTCTTCCCGCTGCCCGA
>CAZSPS010000238.1:0-1986 GCA_964608875.1 uncultured Ectothiorhodospiraceae bacterium | reverse complement strand
GAGGCCGCGGCGGCGGCCGGGGTCTCGCTCGACGCGCTCGGCACCGTCTCGCCCGCGGCGGCGGGCGGCGCGCTCGACGCCTACGCCGCGCTCTACCGCGAGGGCCGTCCGCAGACGAACGAGCGGGTGGCGAAGCGCCTGCTGGCGAAGCCGCTCTTCTACGCGGCGATGGCGGTGAAGGCGGGCGACGCCGACGTGCTGGTGGCCGGAGCGGACCAGCCCACGGCGCGGGTGATCGAGGCGGGGCTGATGTCGGTGGGTCTCGCGCCCGGCATCGCCGCCCCCTCGAGCTTCTTCCTGATGACTCCCGGCGGGCGGGGAGGGGGCGGCGGCCCGCTCGTCTTCGCCGACTGCGCGGTCAACGTCGATCCCGACCCCGGTACGCTCGCCGACATCGCCATCGCCTCCGCCGAGAGCGCCCGGCGGCTGCTCGAGGCCGAGCCGAGGGTGGCGCTGCTGTCGTTCTCGACGCACGGCAGCGCCAGGCACGCGCGGGTCGAGAAGGTGCGCAGGGCGGTGGAGATCGTGCGCGCGCGCGCCCCGGAGCTGGCGGTGGACGGCGAGCTGCAGGCGGACGCCGCGCTCGTGCCGCGGGTGGCCGCGGCCAAGACCGGGCGCGCGGACGGCGCCGTCGCGGGCAGGGCCAACGTGCTCGTGTTCCCGGACCTCGACGCCGGCAACATCGGCTACAAGCTGAGCGAGCACCTGGGCGGGATGCGCGCGCTCGGCCCCTTCCTGCAAGGCTTCGCGCGGCCGGTGTGCGACCTCTCGCGCGGGGCGGCGGTGGACGACATCGTGGCCGCCGCCGCCATCGCCGCGGCCATGGCCTGAGGCGCGGCCCGCCTAGCCGCGGTCCTCGATCGGCACGTATTCCCGGGCCTCGGGGCCGGTATAGAGGAGGCGGGGGCGGATGAGGATGTTGCTCTCGAGCTGCTCCATCGCTTGCACCGTCCAGCCCGGCACCCGGCCGATCGCGAAGATCGGCACGAACAGGTCCTCCGGGACCCCGTGCAGGTGGTAGACGACCCCGGCGTAGAAGTCCACGTTCACGTTCACCCCGTGCCGGGCGTAGGGGCGCATCGCCTCGACCAGCGCCTCGAGCACCTCGTACCAGTGCGGCTGGCCCATCTCCTCGGACAGCCGCTTCACCCCGTCGCGCATGTGCCGCGCGCGCGGGTCCTCCGCCCGGTAGACCCGGTGGCCGAACCCCATGATCGGCTCGCGCGCCTTGCGCTTCGCCTTCACGTAGTCCGCCGCCTGCGACGGGTCGCCGATCGCGCGCGCCATGTGCATGACGTTCTCCGCCGCGCCGCCGTGCGCGGGACCGGAGAGCGCCGCCACCGCCGCGGTCACCGCCGCGTGCAGGTTGGCCTCGGTGCTGACCACGACGCGGGCGGTGAACGACGAGGCGTTCGAGCCGTGCTCGGCGTGCAGCACCATGTCGGTGTCCATCAGCGCGCAGGCGTCCGCGCTCGGCGCCTCGCCCTTGAGCATGTAGAGGAAGTTCGCGGCGTGGCCGAGCTCGGGATGCGCCGGCACCGGCTCGCGCCCCTGGCGCAGGTGGTGGTGCGCGGCCACGGCCGCGGGCACCTGCGAGGCGAGCCGGATGCCCTTGCGGCGGGTGGCCTCGAGCGAGTTGTCGGCCGTCTCGGGGTCGTATGCGGCGAGCGCGGACACCGCCGTGCGCAGCACGTCCATGGGGTGCGAGTCCTTGACCGCGCGGATGACGTCGAGCACCGGGCCGGGGAGGGCGCGCGCCTCCTTCAGCGCCCCGTCGAAGGCGGCGAGCTCGGTCGCCGTCGGCAGCGCGCCGTAGAGCAGGAGGTAGGCGGTCTCCTCGAAGGACGAGTGGACGGCGAGGTCGTGGATCGAGTACCCGCGGTACCGGAGCTCGCCCGCCCGCCCGTCGATGAAGGTGGTGGGCGAGCGGTCGAAGCAGACGTCCTTCAGGCCGCGGTGCACCTCGGGCTGGTTGGTCTTCCCGGT
>CAZSPS010000237.1:0-1928 GCA_964608875.1 uncultured Ectothiorhodospiraceae bacterium | reverse complement strand
GGGGGAGGGGAGCGCCCCCCACCGGGGCTGCCGGGGGACGAGGCGGGCGGCTCGGTCTACCTCCGGCTCAGCACCCGCGCCGTGGAGCAGCCCGCGCGCGCGCGGGGGGACGGCTTCGCCGCCGGGGTGCTCGCGGGCGGCTACTGGCTGCATCCGCCCGCGCCGGGGGCCGACCTCGCCATCGTCTACTGCGGGGCCGTGGCGGACGAGGCGCGCGCCGCCCATGCGCTCGCGCAGGCCGAGCGGCCCGGAGCCGGGCTGCTCGCCGTCACCTCCGCGGACCGCCTCGCGGCCGGCTGGCGGGCGGCGCTCGCGGCGCGGGGCGGTAACGGCGAGGGCGGCCGCCGCTCCCATCTCGAAGACCTGCTGGAGCCGCTCGCCGCGCACGCCCGGCTGGTCACCGTGGCGGACGCACATCCGGGCGCGCTCGACTGGATCGGGGCGGTGGGCGGCCACCGCTGCCACCCGCTGGGGGTCGAGCGCTTCGGGCAGTCCGGCAGCGTGCCCGAGCTCTACGCCCACCACCGGATCGGGGTCGAAGCGATCCTGGACGCGGTGCGGACGCCGCCTCCGCCTCCGCCTTCGCCCGCTGCCGCGGATGCCGCCGCGGATGCCGCGGATGCCGAGGCGGAAGGGGCGCGCCGTCTGCGGGCGAGCTGCGGTGCGGGTCCCCTGCGCGCCGTGTGCGAGGCCCTCGCCGCCCTCGACCCGGCGCCGGTCGGGGCGTTCGAGGTCGTGGCGAGCCTCTGCGGGGCGGCGCTGCGGGACGTGCCGCCGTTCGCCGGCGGGACGCCGGACGGCGCCGGCATCGAGATCGCGGCGGCCGGGCGCACGGCGTGGGTGCGCGCGGCGGACGGCGCCGGGGTGCGGACGCTCCGCGAGGCGCCGCGCCCGGACGAGGGGCGGGACCCCGAGGCCGCGGGCGGCGCGGACGAGGCCCCGCACCCGCAGGGCCGGATCGTGCTCACGCTGGAGGAGGGGCCGGAGTCGCTCGTCTTCGGCCTCGAATACCCCGAGGGCGCCGCGGACCCGGCGGCGGGCGAGGCGTTCCTCGCGCGGCTGCGCGCGCTCTGCCTCGATCCGAGGCGCGCGCTGCTGTAGCGGGCGGCGCGCCGCCACCGCCCCCCATGCAACCGGCTCCGGGCATCTCCTCCCTCCTGTATCGCCTGGCGGAGTCCGTATCCGCTTCGCGCCGGACGGGTCCCTTCCTCGTACTCGTCTTCTTCCTCAGCCTCTCGCTCTCGATCTTCCATTCGAACGCCCGCCTCGTCGCCGTCGTCGACGGCGCGGTCGTCGATGAGCTGCATTCTCTGGTCGTCGGCGTACGGCATCTCGATCCGTTCGCAGAGGAGCCCGTCTCCAAAGTCCGGCAAGGGGAAACGACCCGATGGTTCGTGAGGCTCCTCTATCCCGTCGGCATCTTCTACATGAACGGCCGCATGGGAGGCGAGGTCAGGACGCTGACGGGTTGGAAGTATCCGGGCGGCTATTATCTGGAGAAGCACTACGCCTCGGGGGAGGACATTCGAAAGAACGTCCCCGCAGACCCCAACATCCAGGACTTCCTCTTCGCCATGCGGGTCGCCTTCGGGCTGATGGCGGCCGCTTGCTTCTGCCTCGCGCTGTGGGCGTTGTTCCGCTGCTTCGGTCCGGCGGCCGTGGCCGTCTATGGTGGCTTGATACTGGGCAGCCCACTGGTGTTGAACGAGCTCCGATCGTTCTATTCCGAGGTGACGATGTTCGTGCTCTTCAACCTGGCGGTGTTCTTCTGTTGCAAACGCGGGCTGTCGACGTACCGCAGGATGGCCTACCTGGGCGTCCTGGCCGCGGCCGCGCTGTCCACCAAGCCGACCGGCCTCCTGATCGCCGTCCCGCTGTTCGCCTTCGCGCTGGTATTCGAGGCGCGCGAGCCCGGAAGGGAGGGAGGG
>CAZSPS010000236.1:0-10738 GCA_964608875.1 uncultured Ectothiorhodospiraceae bacterium | reverse complement strand
CGCGCCACCCTCGCCCGCGGGCATGCGGGCGAGGGTGGCGCGGGTGTGGGCGTGGCACAGGGCCACCGCCAGGGCGTCCGCCTCGTCCGGCTTGGCCGGGCGGGCGAGCGAGAGCAGCACCCGCACCATGTGCTGCACCTGATCCTTGGGCGCCTTGCCGCTGCCGGTCACGGCCTGCTTGACGCGGGACGCCGCGTACTCGAAGACCGGGATGCCGGCCACCGCCACCAGCGCCGCCCCCCGCGCCTGCCCGAGCTTCAGGGCGGAGTCCGCGTTGCGGCTCACGAACACCCGCTCGACGGCCAGCTCGTCGGGGGCGTACTCGTCGGCGACCGCGCGCAGCGCGTCGGCGATGCAGCGCAGCCGCTCGGCGACCCCCTCGCCGGCGACCCGGATGACGCCGCTCGCGACGTGCCGGCTGTGCACCCCCCCGGCGTCGATGACCCCGTAGCCCGTGAGCCGCGAGCCGGGGTCGACCCCGAGGATGCGGGCGCCGCGCGCCGCCCCTCCTCCTTCTTCACGCATCGATGCGGGCCAGCGTCTCGAGCGCGATGGCGGCATTGGAGTAGACCTGCTGCACGTCGTCGAGGTCCTCGAGCAGCTCGAGCATCCGCACCATGCGCTCGGCCTCGGGCAGCGCGAGCGTGACGCTCGACACCGCGCGCAGCGTCACCTCCGCTTCCTCGGGATCGAGGCCCGCCGCCAGCAGCGAGCCGCGCACCGCATCGTAGTCCTCCGGCGCGGTCACCACCTCGAACGAGCCGTCCTCGTTGGCGACCACGTCCTCGGCGCCGGCCTCGACGGCGGCCTCCATCAGCGCCTCCTCGTCCACCCCCGCGGGGTAGGCGAGCTGCCCCACCCGCCGGAAGAGGTAGCCGACCGATCCGTCCGAGCCGAGGTTCCCCCCGCACTTGGTGAAGACGTGGCGCACTTCGGCCACCGTGCGGTTGCGGTTGTCGGTCACGCAGTCGGCGATGACCGCCACCCCGCCCGGCCCGTAGCCCTCGTAGCGGACCTCGTCGAGGTTCCGCAGGTCCCCCTCGCCCGCGGCGCGGCGCACGGCGCGCTCGATGGTGTCCTTGGGGACGTTGCCGGCGAGGGCCTTGTCGATGGCGTGGCGCAGCCGGGGGTTCCCCATCGGGTCCGAGCCGCCGAGCCGGGCCGCGATGGAGACCTCGCGGATGAGGCGGGAGAAGAGCTTGCCCCGCTTGGCGTCCTGCGCGCCCTTGCGGTGCTGGATGTTGGCCCACTTGCTGTGTCCCGCCATGGCCTCCGCCGGCGCCGGCGCGCACCGCGTACCCGGCCCGCGCGCCCCGCCCCGCCTCCTCCGCCCCTCTCGACCGGCGTCCGGCGGGCAGGATACCATCGCTCCGAAGGCCCCGACACCGGACGCCGGACACCGAGCCCCGCCCCTGGGAGAAGACGATGCATGCCGCAGCAGGACCCGAGCTCGTCGAGAGCGTGCGCGACGAAGTGGCGACCCTCACCCTCAACCGCCCGCAACGCCTGAACCCCCTGTCGGAGTCGATGATCGCCGCACTGCAGGACGCGCTCGACCGGATCGCCGCCGAGCCTGCGGTGCGGGTGGTGGTGGTGACCGGCGCGGGCCGCGCGTTCTGCGCCGGCCACGACTTGAAGGAGATGTACCCGCACCGCGACCCGGCGTACCACGAGGCGCTGTTCGAGCGCTGCAGCCGCATGATGCTCACCATCGCCGCCCTGCCCCAACCCGTGGTCGCGCGCGTGAACGGCATCGCCACGGCCGCGGGCTGCCAGCTCGCCGCCACCTGCGACCTGGCGGTGGCCAGCACGGAGGCGCGCTTCGCGGTCAACGGCATCGACCACGGGCTGTTCTGCTCTTCGCCGAGCGTGCCGCTCAGCCGCAACGTGCCCCGCAAGCAGGCGTTCGAGATGCTGTTCACGGGCGAGTTCATCGACGCGGAGACGGCGCGCGCGCGCGGGCTCGTGAACCGGGTGGCCCCGCCGGAAGCGCTGGACGCGCGGGTGGCGGAGCTGTGCGACGCCATCCGCGCGAAGCCGGCCGCCACCGTGGCCACGGGCAAGCGCATGTTCTACCGCCAGCTCGAGCAGCGCTTCGACGAGGCGCACCGCTACGCGGGCGCGGTCATGGCCTGCAACATGGCGTCCGCCGACGCGCGCGAGGGGGTCGGCGCCTTCCTGGACAAGCGCGCGCCGCGCTGGGCGTGACGGCGCCGGCGGCGCGCGCGCGCACCGACTACGCCGGGCGCGAGCACCCGCGGGCGGGCCCCGGGGCCCGCATCGTCTCGCTCGTGCCGAGCATCACGGAGCTGCTCTTCGACCTCGGCTTGGGCCCGCGCGTGGTCGGGCGCACCACGTTCTGCGTCCACCCCCGGCCCCGGATCGACGCGGTGCCGCGGGTCGGCGGCACCAAGACGGTGCGCCTCGACCGGCTGCGCCGGCTCGCCCCCACCCACGTCGTCGTCAACGTGGACGAGAACCGCAGGAGCGACGTGGAGGCGATCGAGGGCTTCGTGCCGCACGTCGTCGTCACCCACCCCCTCGAGCCCCGCGACAACCCGGGGCTGTACGCGCTGCTGGGCGCGATCTTCGGATGCGAGGACGAGGCGCGCGCCCTCGCGCGCCGGTTCGAGGCGGAGCTCGAGGCGGTGCGGGCGGCGGCGGCCCGCCTGCCGCCCCGCCGCGTGCTGTACCTCATCTGGCGCGAGCCCTGGATGACGGTGTCGCGCGACACCTACATCTCGCGCACCCTCGCCCTCGTCAACTGGGAGACCGCCGCCCACGACCCCGCCGTGCGCTACCCGGAGGTGGCGCTGGACGAAGCCCTGCTCGCGGCGGCGGACCTCGTGCTCCTGTCGAGCGAGCCCTACCCGTTCAAGCCCCTGCATGCGGAGTTGGTGCGCGCCGCGCCCGGGGGAAGCCGCGTGCCGGTCGCCCTCATCGACGCCGAGATGGTGTCGTGGTACGGCAGCCGCGCCGTGCGCGGCCTTCGCTACCTCGCCGACTTCGCCGCCCGCGTCCCCGTGCCGGGCGAGGCCGGCTGACCCGGCGGCCCGACCCTCCCCGGCCCCTTTCGTCTATCATGCGGGCGGCCGGGCGGCGCGCCGCCCGCAGCAACGAACAGGAGCCCCGAACATGCGGAACCAGACACGCACCGGCCCCACGGCCGCCCTCCTCCTCCTCTTCGCCGCCGGCCTCCTCGCCGCCGCGCCCGCGCCGACGGCGCACGCGGCCGGCAAGGTGAAGATCGGCTTCGTCACCACCCTCACCACGGGCGCCGGCGTGATCGGCCGCGACATGCAGGACGCGGTCGACCTCGCCGTCGAGCACATCGGCGGCGAGATGGCCGGGCTCGAGGTCGAGGTGCTCTACGAGGACGACGGCTTCAAGCCCGAGATCGGCAAGCAGAAGACGGACAAGCTGGTGAAGTCGGACGACGTCGACTTCGTGGCCGGCTTCATCTGGTCGCACGTGCTGCTCGCCTCGCGCAAGTCCGCGCTCGACGCCGGCAAGTTCCTCATCAGCTCGAACGCCGGCCCCTCGCAGCTCGCCGGCAAGCTCTGCCACGAGAACTTCTTCTCCACCTCCTGGCAGAACGACCAGACCCCGATGGCGATGGGCGAGGTGCTGAACCGCAAGGGGGTGAAGAAGCTCTACGTCATGGCCCCCAACTACGCGGCCGGGAAGAACATGGTCGCCGGGGTGGAGCGCACCTTCACGGGCGAGGTGGTCGGGAAGGACCTCACGAAGTGGGGCGCGGACGCGCAGCTCGACTTCTCGGCCGAGCTGGCCAAGGCGCGCTCGTCGGGGGCGGACGCGATCTTCGTGTTCTATCCGGGCCGGGCCGGCTCCGCCTTCATCAAGCAGTACGAGCAGGCCGGGCTGCAGGGGCGGATCCCGCTCTACACGGTGTTCACCGTGGACTCGCTGTCCCTGCCGCTCCTGCAGAAAGCGGAGCTCAAGGGGGTGCTCGGCTCGCTCATGACGCAGTTCTGGGGGCCGGACCTCGACACCCCGCAGAACCGCAAGTTCGTGTCCGCGTTCCGGGCCAAGTACGGGCGCTACCCGTCGTTCTACGCCGCCCAGTCCTACGACACCGTGTTCTTCATCAAGAGCGCGGTCGAGGCGGTGGGCGGGGACCTCGACGACATGGACGGCATGCGGGCGGCGATGAAGGCCGCGGACTATCCGTCCGTGCGCGGGCCGTACCGCTACGGCAACAACCACCTGCCGATCCAGAACTTCTACCTGCGCGAGGCGGTGGCGGACGCGGACGGGAACTGGACCACCCGCATCGTGGAGACGGTGTACACCGCGCACCAGGATCCGTACGCGGGCGAGTGCTCGATGTAGGACGGCGGACGGCCGGATGGACCCGATCCTCCTCGTCACCCAGCTCCTGAACGGGCTGCAGCTCGGGGTACTGCTGTTCCTCATCGCGGCCGGGCTCACGCTGGTGTTCGGCATCATGGACTGCGTGAACCTCGCGCACGGCTCGCTCTACATGGCGGGCGCGTTCGTCGGCTCGACCGTGGCCCTCGCCTCGGGCTCGTTCGCGCTCGGGGTGCTGGCGGCGGTGCCGGCCGTGTTCGCGATCGGGGTGCTGGTGGAGCTGCTGGTCATCCGCCACCTCTACCGGCGCGACCATCTCGACCAGGTGCTCGCCACCTTCGGCCTCATCCTGGTGTTCGACACGCTGGTGCACATCGTGTGGGGGCCGCAGGGGCTGACCTTCCCGCTGCCGGCGGCCCTCAACGGCCAGGCCGCGCTGCCGGGCGGGATGGTCTTCCCCGTCTACCGCCTGCTCATCATCGGGGCCGGGCTCGCGGTGGCGCTCGGCATGTGGCTCACGATCTCGCATACCCGCGTAGGCATGCTGGTGCGCGCCGGCGCGTCCAACCCGCGCATGGTGAACGCCCTCGGGGTGGACATCCGGACGCTGTTCACCCTGGTGTTCGGGGCGGGGGCGGCGCTCGCGGGGCTCGCGGGGCTGCTCATCGCCCCCATCACGGAGGCGAGCATCGGCATGGGCAACGAGATCCTCATCGTCGCCTTCGTGGTGATCGTCATCGGGGGCATCGGCTCGGTGCGGGGGGCGTTCATCGCCGCGCTCGTGGTCGGCCTCATCGACACCCTCGGGCGCTCCTTCCTCGACGACGCGATGAAGCTCGCGCTGTCCAACCAGGCGGCGGAGACGGCGGCCCCGGCCGTGTCCGCGATGCTGATCTACATCCTGATGGCGGCGGTCCTGTACTTCCGGCCGCAGGGGCTGTTCCCGCCGCGGGTGCGTTGAGCGGGCCGGCCGGGCCGGACGGCCGGGACCCCGACGGGACGAACGAGACGATGGACTCCCCCCACCCGCCGCCGCCGGACCACCGCGGCACCGTCCCCGTCCTCGCCGCGGTGCTGGCGGCGGTGCGGCGGGCCGGCCCGCGCGGCTGGGCGGGCGCCGCCGCCTTCGCCCTGCTCGCCGCCGCACCCCCGCTCACGTCCTGGCTCGACCAGCCGTTCTACCTGGACCTCGCGACCCGGATGGTGATCCTCGCCATCGCCGCCGCCAGCCTCAACCTCATCCTCGGCTACGGCGGCATGATCAGCTTCGGGCACTGCGCCTACATCGGGATCGGGGCCTACGCGGTCGGCATCCCCGCCTACTACGGGGAATACTCCGCCGCCGTGCAGCTCCCCATCGCCCTCGGGGCGAGCGCCCTCTTCGCGCTCCTGACGGGGCTGGTGAGCCTTCGCACCCGCGGGGTGTACTTCATCATGATCACCCTCGCCTTCGCCCAGATGATCTACTTCGCCTTCGTCAGCATCGAGGAGTACGGCGGCGACGACGGGCTCGTCATCGAGCTGCGCAGCGACACGGGCGGCCTCCTCGACCTCGAGAGCAACGTGCAGCTCTACTACCTCGCGTTCGCCGTACTGGTGCTGACGACCCTGGGGGTGCGCCGGATCGTGCGCTCGCGCTTCGGCCTCGTCGTGCGCGGCGCGCGCGACAACGACGACCGCATGCGCACCCTCGGCTTCGACACCTTCCGCTACCGGCTCGCGTGCTACCTGCTGGCGGGCATGATCGCGGGGCTCGCGGGGTGGCTGCTCGGCAACTTCACGAACTTCATCAGCCCCGAGATGATGGCCTGGACCCGCTCCGGCGAGCTCATCTTCATGGTCGTGCTGGGGGGCGCCGGGAGCACGCTCGGGCCGCTGTTCGGGGCCGCCGCCTTCATCGTGCTGGAGGAGGTCCTGTCGAGCCTCACCATCTACTGGCCCATCATCTTCGGGCCGATCCTGATCCTGGTGGTGCTGTTCTACCGGGGCGGGCTCGACGGCATGCTGGGGCGGCGGGGCGCCAGCACCACCAGGTCCACCGGCTCGTCGAACCCCTCGAGCGCCGAGCCCGGCCGATGCTCGACCGGCCCGGCCGGCGGCTCGTAGCCCTGGGCGAGCGCGGCCTCGAACGTCCCGCGGTCCGTCAAGGCGTCCACCCCCTCGTGCTTGTTGGCCTTCTCGAGCTTCGCGGCCTGGTTGACCGGATCGCCGATCACGGTGTATTCGAGCCGGTGCTCGTCCCCCACCGCGCCGAAGATGATGGAGCCGTACGCCACCGCCGCGTTCACCCGGAGCCGGGGGCGGCCCTCGGCCGCGCGCCCCTCGCTCCACGCTTCGGCGGCCTCGAGCGCCGCGTCCACCGCGCGCAGCGCGTCCGCCGCCGCCGTCTCCGAGGGGAGCGCGGCCCCGAAGGTGGCCATGATGCCGTCGCCCATGAACTTGTCGATGGCGCCGCCGTGGGCCTGGATGACGGGCACGAGCGCGTGCTGGTAGCCGGTGAGCATGGCGATGGTCTCGCCGGGCGGGACGGTGAGCGAGAAGCGGGTGAAGCCCCGGATGTCGAAGTACACGACGGCGGCGCGGCGCGCCTCGCCGCTGCCCGCCTTCACCGCCTGGTCGGAGGCGGTGATCTGGCGGGCGATCTCGGGCGAGAAGAAGCGGGCGAGGTCGCGCGCCGCCTCGCCCTCGGCCGCGGACCGCACCACCAGCCTGCGCGCGCGGGTCATGGCCGCGGCGAGGATCACGGTCACCACCAGGATGGAGATGATCTTGTCCACCTCCGCCCCGATCAGGATCGAGTTGGAGGTCATGTACTCGACGTAGTCGCGGGTGACCATCCCCTCCCCCCCCGGATTGAACACGGCGTAGGCGGCGAGCACCGCCCAGCCGAGGGCCGCCGCCACCCCGGACACGACGACGTAGCGGGCCTGGAAGCTCAGCACCCGGAGCCCGATGAAGATGAAGACGTAGATGAGGGTCGGCGCCTTCAGGTAGAACGAGGGAGGCTGGCCGTACTCGAGGTGGAAGGACCAGATGAGGCCGAGCAGGAGCGCCATGTCCACCACGATGGACAGGAACAGCAGCCCCGGCGCGACGTTGCCCTTGTGCGCGAGGTACAGGCGCAGCAGGGTGAACAGGGTGTAGGCCGCGAGCGTGGCGATGACGGGGTCGAAGCCCTGCGACAGCGGCTCGGGCTGCGGGGGCTGGATGGCGGCGAGGAAGATGAAGAACAGCACCACCCCCAGCTGGAACGCGCTGATGAGCCACTGGCTCTCCACCTCCTGCTGGCGGATGGTGGCGCGCACGCGCTCGGGCAGCCGCTCTTCGGCCTCGCGGTCGCGGCGCAATCCCCGGATCCACTTCCCGATCATCTTCAAGCTCCCCGCCATCCGGCCGCCGCACCAGGGGCAAGTTAGCAGATGACCGCCTCCGCCGCCGCCACTGCCGCCGCCGCCGCCTCTCCCCCCTTGCTCTCGGTGCGGGGCCTCACCCGCCACTTCGGCGGCGTGACCGCGGCCGACGGCATCGACCTCGACGTGTACGAGGGCGAGGCGCACGCCATCATCGGCCCGAACGGCGCGGGCAAGACCACCTTCATCGCCCAGGTGGCGGGCTTCACCCTGCCCGACGCCGGGACCGTCGAGCTCGACGGCCGCCCCATCACCCGCCTCCCCGTGCACCGGCGCGCGCGCCTGGGGCTCTCGCGCTCCTTCCAGCTGACGAGCATCTTCGCCACCCTCACCGTGCTCGAGAACGCGGCGCTCGCGGTGCAGGCGGCGGCCGGGCACGCCTACCGGATGTGGGGCGAGGCGCTGCGCGACCCGGAGCTGCGCGCGGCGGCGCTCGCGGGGCTCGGCCGGGTGGGGCTCGCGGCGCGCGCGGAGGACGCGGCCGGCGACCTCTCCCACGGCGAGCAGCGCCAGCTCGAGATCGCGATGGCCCTCGCCACCCGCCCGCGCCTGCTGCTGCTCGACGAGCCGATGGCGGGCATGGGGCCGGAGGAGTCGCGGCGGATGGTGGAGCTGCTGCGCTCCTTGCGCCGCGAGCATACGCTGCTGCTGGTGGAGCACGACATGGACGCGGTGTTCGCCGTCGCCGACCGGATCACCGTGCTGGTGCACGGGCGGGTCATCGCGTCCGGCAGGCCGGAGGAGGTGCGCGGCGACCCCGAAGTGCGGCGCGCCTATCTCGGCGAGGACTTCCCCGGCGCCGCGCCGGCGCCGGCGCCGCAGGCGCGGGAGCAGTGACGGTGACGGCGCCGTCCCCTCCCCTGCTGGAGGTGCGGGGGCTCACCGCCTCCTACGGGCGCAGCCAGGTGCTCTTCGGCGTGGACCTCGACGTGGGCGCGGGGGAGATGACGTCCCTCCTCGGCCGCAACGGCATGGGCAAGACCACCACCGTGTACTCCATCATGGGCCTCCTGCCGCCGGGCGGCGGTTCGGTGCGGATGGCGGGCCGCGAGCTCGCCGGGCAGCCGGCGTGGCGCATCGGCCGCGCCGGCATCGGCCTCGTGCCCGAGGCCCGCCAGGTCTTCCCCAACCTGAGCGCGCACGAGAACCTGGTCGCCACCGCACGCGCGCGGCGTCACCACCACGCCGACGCCGATGCCAACGCCGACGCCGCCGCCTCCCCGTGGACGGTGGAGCGGGTGTACGAGCTGTTCCCGGCGCTCGCGGAGCGCCGCACCGCCCCCGGCTCCCTGCTCTCGGGCGGCGAGCAGCAGATGCTGTCGATCGGCCGCGCCCTCATGACCAACCCCGACCTGCTCATCCTCGACGAGGCGACGGAGGGGCTCGCGCCCCTGATGCGCCGGCAGATCTGGGCCTGCCTGGAACGGCTCAAGGCCGCCGGCCAGTCCATCCTCATCATCGACAAGAACGTCGACGACCTGACGCGGGTCGCAGACCGGCACTTCATCATCGAGAAGGGGCGGATCGTGTGGAGCGGCACCAGCGAAGCGATGCGCGCCGCCCCGGACGTCATCGCCCGCCACATCGGGATCTGACGGGCCGGCGGCAGCGCTTCCCCAAATGAACGACAATCCGGGCGAGGCGCGCGGCTGAAGATGCACCACGGTCGGGGAGGGTTTGCGATGAACGGTCCGGCTCCGGCGAAGCGGCCGGCTGCGGCGGCGAGGGTGAGGGCGACGGCGGCGAGGGCGGCGCCGCTGCTCCTCGCGTCGATCCTCGGCGCGGCGGCGGCGTCGGCGCCGGCCGCCACGGCCGCGGTCGAGAACGAGCTGCACCCGCCTCTCCTCACCGACGGCAGCGGCAAGCTGACGCTGGCGCCCCTCATCAAGGAGGTGGGCCCGGCCGTCGTCAACATCGCGGTGACCACCCGCACCTCGACGGCGGGGAACCCGCTGTTCGACGACCCGTTCTACCGCCGGTTCTTCGGCCTCCCGGAGGGTCCGCCGCCGCGCGACCGGCTGCGCCAGAGCGCGGGCTCCGGGGTCATCGTCGACGCCGGGCGCGGCTACGTCCTGACGAACCACCACGTGGTGCGGGATGCGGAAGAGGTCACGGTGACCCTGACCGACCGGCGCTCCTTCGACGCCGAGCTCATCGGAGGCGATGCGGGGACGGACATCGCCCTGCTGCGGATCGAGGCCGACGGCCTCACCGCGCTCGCGTTCGGGGACTCCGAGCGGCTGGAGGTCGGGGACTACGTGCTCGCCATCGGCAACCCGTTCGGCCTCGGCCAGACCGTCACCTCCGGGATCGTGAGCGCGCTTGGGCGCACCGGCCTCAACCGCGGCGGCTACGAGGACTTCATCCAGACCGACGCCTCCATCAACCCCGGCAACTCGGGCGGCGCGCTCATCGACCTGAACGGGAGGATGGTGGGGGTCAACACCGCCATCCTGTCGCCGGCGGGCGGCAACGTGGGCATCGGGTTCGCGGTGCCGGCCGCCATGGCGCGCGGGGTCATGGAGCAGCTGATCGAGTACGGCGAGGTGCGGCGCGGGCGGCTCGGCGTCCTCATCCAGGACGTGACTCCTGCCATCGCGGACGCCCTGGACCTCGACCTCGACGTGCCGATGGGCGCGCTGGTCAGCCAGGTGGAGCCGGGCTCGGCGGCCGAGGAGGCGGGACTGCAGGCGGGCGACGTGATCGTGGAGCTGGACGGCCGCCCGGTGGACAGCACCGGCCTTCGCAACGCGATCGGGCTGCTGCGGGTCGGGGCGGAGGTGGAGGTGGGCTACGTGCGCGACGGCGAACGCCGCACGGTGCGCGCCACCATCGGGCACCCCCCGGAAGAGCCGGTGGCGGCGGCGGACGCCGCGTCCGAGGCGTTCGAGGGGGCGAAGGTCCAGAGCCTCGACTCGAACCATCCGCAGTTCGACGGGACCGAGGGGGTGCTCGTCACCGAGGTGGAGCCCGGCACCCCCGCCGCCCTGCGGGGC
>CAZSPS010000235.1:0-2596 GCA_964608875.1 uncultured Ectothiorhodospiraceae bacterium | reverse complement strand
AACAAGTTCCGGGGCGATGCCACGCTCTTCGACGACGCCAACGCGATCATCGCCGAGCGAACCGGGTGGGCGACACTGGGTCTCGTGCCCTGGTTCGACGCAGCCCGGCTGCTGCCCGCCGAGGACAGCGTCGGCCTGGATTCCACGCCCGCCGTTGCCCCGACCGCCTCCGGCCGCACATGCGTTGGTTCGCCGTTCAGCGCCTCCTGGGACTCCTCCTCGTCCTGTTCAGCCTCACCATGGTCCCGCCGATCGCGGTGTCGTGGTACTACGGCGACGGCAACGGCGGGTCGTTCGCGATCGCGATGGCGGCCATCCTCGGGGGCGGCGCGGCCCTGTGGCTGCCGGTGCGCGCCCACCGCCGCGAGCTCCGGATCCGCGACGGCTTCCTGGTGGTGGTGGCCCTGTGGCTGGTCCTCGGACTCTCGGCTGCGCTGCCCTTCCTGCTCCTCGACGAGCCGTCGATGCCGGTGGCCGACGCGATCTTCGAGGCGGTCTCCGGCCTCACCACCACGGGCGCGACGGCCATCGTCGGCATCGACTCGCTGCCGCACTCGCTGCTGTTCTACCGCCAGATGCTGCAGTGGCTCGGCGGCATGGGCATCATCGTGCTCGCGGTCGCGATCCTGCCGATGCTCGGGATCGGGGGGCTGCAGCTGTACCGGGCGGAGACGCCGGGGCCGATGAAGGACCAGAAGCTCACCCCGCGGGTCGCCGAGACCGCGAAGGGCCTCTGGTACATCTACCTCGGCCTCACGGTGCTGTGCGCGCTCGGCTACCGGGCGGCGGGCATGGGCTGGTTCGACGCCGTCGCGCACAGCTTCTCGACGGTGGCGATCGGGGGCTTCTCGACCCACGACGCGAGCCTGGGCTACTTCGGCAGCCCGGCCGTGGAAGGGGTGGCGATGGTGTTCATGCTGCTCGCCGGCATCAACTTCGCGCTGCACTTCGTGGCTTGGCGCGGGCGCAGCCTCGCCGCCTACCGGCAGGACCCGGAGCTGCGCACGTACCTCGGCTTCCTGGCCGCGCTGGCGCTCGCCGCCGGCGGCTGGCTCTACGCTTCGGGCGCCTTCGCCGGCGCGGGGGAGGCGTTCCGGGTCGGCGCCTTCCAGGCCATCGCCTTCGCCACCACCACCGGCTTCACGACCAGCGGCTACGCCGCCTGGCCCGGCATGCTGCCCGTGCTGCTGCTGCTCGCGAGCTTCGTCGGCGGCTGCGCGGGCTCCACCGGCGGCGGGCTCAAGGTGATCCGGGTGCTGCTGCTCATGAAGCAGGGGTGGCGGGAGATCCAGCGCCTCATCCACCCCAACGCGCACGTCTCGATCCGGCTCGGGGAGGCGACGCTGTCCGACCGGGTGATAGGCGCCGTCTGGGGCTTCTTCGCCGCCTACGTCGCCGCCTTCGTGTTCTTCCTCATCGCCCTCATGGCGCTCGGGCTGGACCAGGTGAGCGCGTTCTCCGCCGTCGCCGCGTGCCTGAACAACCTCGGGCCGGGGCTCGGGCAGGTGGGGGCGAACTACGCGGGGCTCGAACCGGCCGCCAAGCTCCTCCTCGCCTTCGCCATGCTGCTCGGACGGCTGGAGGTGTTCACCCTGCTGGTGGTCCTCACCCCGGGGTTCTGGCGCGCCTGAGGCGGGGCGCGGCGGGACGGGGTGCGGTCAGGCGGCGGCTTGGCGCACGGACGCCACCGCTTCGGCGACGGTGCCGGCCTCGCACCGGGCGAGCCAGTCGAGCAGCCCCTCGTTCACCGCGCGGCAGGCGAGCGGGTCGTAGAAGAGGGCGGTGCCGAGCCCGACCGCGCTCGCGCCCGCGAGCAGGAACTCGATCGCGTCCGCGACGCACGCGATGCCGCCCTGACCGACGATCGGCACCCCGTGGGGGGCGGCCACCTCGTGCACCCGGTGCACCATGTAGAGGGCGAGGGGCTTGATCGCGGGGCCGGAGAGCCCGCCCCGCCCGGCGCCGAGCACGGGGCGTCCGGTCTCGACGTCGATGGCCATCCCCATGAAGGTGTTGACCACGGCCAGCCCGTCGGTGCCGGCCTCGATGCAGCGGCGCGCGTTGTCCGCGATGTCGGTCTGGTTGGGGGAGAGCTTGGTGATGAGGGGCTTCGAGGTCGCCGCCCGGCACGCCTCCACCACCCGCGCCGACATCGCGGGGTCGTTGCCGAAGACGACGCCGCCCTCCTCCACGTTGGGGCACGAGACGTTGACCTCGATGGCGTCGACGGGCGAGTCGTCGAAGCGCCGCGCCAGCTCCCCGTACTCGGCCACGGTGGCGCCCGCGACGTTGGCGATGAAACGGGTCTCGGCGAAGTCGAGGCCGGGGAGGATGCGGTCGATGACCTCGCGGCTGCCGGGATTCTGCAAGCCGATGGAGTTCAGCATCCCGCACGGGGTCTCGCACACCCGGTGGGGAGGGTTGCCGAGGCGGGGCTCCAGGGTGGTGCCCTTGAGGAAGATGGCGCCCGCGTCGCGGTTGTCGAAGCCTTCGACCCGGGTGTATTCCTCGCCGAAGCCGACGCACCCGGACAGCAGCACGACGGGGGAGGCGAGGGAGAGGCCGCAGAGCCGGGTGGCGAGCGTGGGGCGGGGCG
>CAZSPS010000234.1:0-4723 GCA_964608875.1 uncultured Ectothiorhodospiraceae bacterium | reverse complement strand
TCTCCACCCCGCTCATCGGCATGGGGCAGGACCGGCTGACCTCGTTCGAGCCCGCGTCCGCGCTGCATGTAGTCGAAGGCCCAGCGCATGACCACCGCCAGCTCGTCCGCGAACGCGGGCTCGAACGAGGTCAGCCGGTCCTGCCCCATGCCGATGAGCGGGGTGGAGACGGACTGGTGGGCGCCGCCCTCGGGAGCGAGGCTCACCCCGGACGGGGTCGCCACCAGCAGGAAGCGCGCGTCCTGGTAGCAGGCGTAGTTGAGGGCGTCGAGGCCGCGCTGGATGAAGGGGTCGTACAGGGTGCCGACGGGCAGCAGCCGCTGCCCGAAGAGGGAGTCGGAGAGCCCGAGCACCCCCAGCAGCAGGAAGAGGTTGTTCTCCGCGATGCCGAGCTCGACGTGCTGCCCGCTCGGCGAGGCGGCCCATTGCTGGAACGAGGCCACCTCTTCCTCCCGGAAGGTATCGGCGCGCTCGCGCGCCGCGAACACGCCGCGGCGGTTGACCCACCCGCCGAGGCCGGTGGACACGGTCACGTCCGGCGACGCGGTGACGATGCGCGCCGCGAGCTCGTCCCGCCCGCGGGCGATGGCGGCGAGGATGCGCCCGAAGCACTCCTGGGTGGAGAGGCGTTCGCCCTCGGGCGCCGGCAGCTCGCGGGGGACGGCGACCGCCGGCGCCTCGTAGCGCCGCTCCGCGGCGGCGGCGAACGGCACCCCGGCGACGTACTCCTCGAGCGCCGCGGCCGGGAGCTCGAGCCCCGCGAACCGGTCCCACTCCGCCCCCTGCTCGATGCGGTGGCGGCGGCGCAGCTCGTCCATCTGCTCCACGGTCATGAGGCCCGCGTGGTTGTCCTTGTGCCCTGCGAAGGGCAGTCCGTAGCCCTTGATGGTGTAGGCGATGAAGCAGGTCGGCTCCTCGCTCCCGGCGGCGGCCTCGAACGCCTCCACCACCGCCTCGATGTCGTGGCCGGCGAGGTTCGTCATCAGGCGGGCCAGGCGCTCGTCGTCGTACTCGTCGAGGATCGTGCGCACCCCGGCCACCCGCCCGAGGTCCTGCACCAGGCGCTCGCGCCACGCCGCCCCGCCCTTGAACACCATCGCCGAGTAGAGCGAGTTCGGGCAGTCGTCGATCCACCGGCGCACCGCATCGCCGCCCGGGCGCTCGAACACGGCCTGCAGCCGCTTGCCGTACTTCAGGGTCTCCACCCGCCAGCCGACGTTGTGGAAGAGCTCGTCGATGCGCCCGAACAGCCGGTCGCTGACCACCGAATCGAGGCTCTGGCGGTTGTAGTCCACGATCCACCACAGGTTGCGGACCTCCTGCTTCCACCCTTCGAGCAGCGCCTCGAACACGTTCCCCTCGTCCAGCTCCGCGTCGCCCACGAGCGCGACCATGCGCCCGTCCGCGCCGCCGCGCGGCTCCCAGCCGTGCGCCTCGAGGTAGTCCTTGGCGATGCTCGCGAACAAGGTGGCCGCCGCCCCGAGCCCGACCGAGCCGGTGGAGAAGTCCACGTCGTCCTCGTCCTTGGTGCGCGACGGGTACGCCTGCGCCCCGCCGAAGGCGCGGAAGCGTTCGAGGTTCTCGCGCGTCTGCCGCCCGAAGAGGTACTGGATGGCGTGGAACACGGGACTCGCGTGCGGCTTCACCGCCACCCGGTCGCCGGGGCGCAGCAGGTCGAAGTAGAGCGCGGTCATGAGGGTCGCGACGGAGGCGCTCGACGCCTGGTGGCCGCCGACCTTGAGGCCGTCGCGGTTCGGGCGCACGTGGTTCGCGTGGTGGACGGTCCAGCTCGCGAGCCACAGGACCTTGCGTTCGAGCTGGCGGAGCGCCTCGAAGCGCCCGGGCGCGTCCGCCGCGGCCCCGGATTCCCGTATCATTCCCGCTTCCTGCCCCTCACACGGCGCGAACGGTGCATGCCATGACCACCAACCTCGACCTCGACACCGACCGGATGATCGCCCGGACCGAAGACGGCATCGGCTGGGTAATCTACAACAACCCCGAACGCCTGAACGCGATCTCGATGGAGATGACGGAGGCCCTGCCCTTCATCTTCGACACCTTCGAGCAGGATCCCGAGGTGCGGGTGGTGGTCATGCGCGGGGCCGGCGACGAGGCGTTCATCTCGGGCGCCGACATCTCGGAGTTCGAGAAGCGGCGCTCGAGCGAAGAGAGCCGGCGCATCTTCGACGAGAAGGGCAAGGCGGCGGCGGCCCGCATCGAGGCGATGAGCAAGCCGATCGTGGCCATGATCCGGGGCTGGTGCATCGGCGGCGGGCTGATGACCGCGCTGCGCGCCGACATCCGCATCGCCTCCGCCGACGCCCGCTTCGGCATCCCCGCGGCTCGCCTGGGGCTCGGCTACGGCTACGCGGGGGTCTCGCCGCTGGTCGGCCTGGTGGGGCCGGCCGCCGCCAGCGAGATCCTGTTCTCGGGGCGGCGCTTCAGCGCCGAGGAGGCCCTCGGCATGGGCCTCGTCAACCGGGTGGTGGACGCGCAGGAGCTGGAGCCGGCGGTGAAGGACCTCGCGCGCGCCATCGCGGACAACGCGCCGCTCACCGTGCGCGCCGCGAAGTTCGCCATCCGCCAGTGCATGAAGGACCCCGAGGCGCGCGACCTCGACGAGGCCGCGCGCCTGGTCGAGGCGTGCTTCCGCAGCCGCGACTACGTCGAGGGCCGCCAGGCGTTCATGGAGAAGCGCCGCCCCGTGTTCCAGGGCGCCTGACGGGAACGGGCGGCGGGCGGACGGCGGGCGGACGGCGGCCCGCGGGGCGTCCGGCGGAGCCGGGCCGCCCGGCCCCGTCTAGCCGGCCTGCGGGCGCGGCGGAGGCGGCGGCGCGCGGCGGGTGACCCGCGGCATCGGGTACTTGAGCCCCGTCGCGCAGTTGAACAGCACCACCCGCTCGTCCGCGCCGATGCGCCCGTCGGCGAGCGCCTCGCGCCAGGCGGCGTAGGTCGCCGCCCCCTCCGGGCACAGCAGCAGGCCGTCGCGCCGGGCCACCTCCGCGCGCGCGTCCAGGATCGCCTCGTCGCTCACCGCCGCCGCGAAGCCGCCGCTCTCGCGCACCGCGCGCAGGATGAGGAAGTCCCCCACCGCGGCCGGCACCCGGATGCCGGCCGCCACCGTGTGCGCGTCCTCCCAGCGCGGCGCGTGCTCCTCCCCCGCCTCGAACGCGCGCACGATGGGCGCGCAGCCCTCGGCCTGCACCGCCACCATGCGCGGCAGCGGGCGCTCGGGGTCGAGCCAGCCGATGGCGCGGAGCTCTGCGAACGCCTTCCACATGCCGATGAGGCCGGTGCCCCCGCCGGTCGGGTACACGATGACCTCGGGCAGGGTCCAGCCGAGCTGCTCGGCGAGCTCGAGCCCCATCGTCTTCTTGCCCTCGATGCGGTAGGGCTCCTTCAGGGTCGAGACGTCGAACCACTCGCCGCGCCCCGCGCCCTCCCCGACGATGCGCCCGCAGTCGTCGATGAGGCCGTCCACCCGCCAGGTGAGCGCCCCCTGCAGCTCGATCTCCGACACGTTCACCTCCGGGGTGTCGTCGGGGCAGTACACGACGGACTCGAGCCCGGCCCGCGAGGCGTAGGCCGCGAGCGCCGCGCCCGCGTTGCCGTTGGTGGGCATGGCGAGGCGGCCGAGGCCCAGCTCCTTCGCCATCGACACCGCGAGGGCGAGCCCGCGCGCCTTGAACGAGCCGGTGGGGAGCCGGCCCTCGTCCTTCACGATCAACCGCCCGGAGTCCGGCCCGCCGCCGTCCGGGGTGGAGAGCGGCACCAGGGGGGTGAGCACTTCGCCGAGCGAGATGCGGTTCTCGGCCCCGCGCACGGGCAGGAGCTCGCGGTAGCGCCAGAACCCGCCCTCGGCGCGGGCGGCCAGCGCCTCGCGGGTGAGCGCGGCCCGCACGGCGTCGAGGTCGTAGCGCACGAGCAGCGGGCGCCCGGCGCGCGAGAGTCCGTGGACCTCTCCCGCGGGATAGCGCTCCCCGGTCAGCGAGCATTCGAGATGGGTGACGTGGATGGCCGTTCCTCCCTCGTTCTTCGGCGGCCCCCCGCGGGCCGCCCCCGTCATGATAGCGCGGGCGCCTACGCCGGCAGCGCGGCGGCGGGGGCGCGGGGCGGCGGCCGGCGCTCGCGCCGCAGCAGCGGGACCACGATGGCGAGGTTCGCCCCGTTGAAGGCGATGCCGACGATGAAGGCGAGGTCGTAGCTCCCGGTCGCGTCGAAGACGACGCCCCCGGTGAGCCCGCCGAGCGACATGCCGAGCGTGCCGAACAGGTAGACGAGGCCGATCCGCCACCCGACCTGGGCGAGCGGCATGTACTGGCGGATCACGACCGAGTACATGGAGGTGATGCCGCCGTAGGCGAGACCGTACAGGACCGCGATCGCGTAGAGGCCGGGCAGGCTCTCGACGAACAGGAAGAAGAAGAGCATCGCGCACTGCCCGGACGAGCCGAGGAAGAGCGCGGCGAGCCCCCCCACCCGGTCGCTCAACGCCCCCCAGGCGACGCGCGCCACGATCGACGCCGCGAGCAGCAGGGACAGCGCCTCCGCCGCCCGCGCCGGCGGGTGTCCGAGGTCCGTCGCGTAGGCGACGAGCTGCACCACCGGCATCGACATCGCGATGCAGCAGCCGACGATGGCGAGGCACAGGAGAAGCTGGAGCGTGTTGGCGTGCATTCCGAGCGCGCGCCGCCCTCCCCCCGCGGCCCTGCCCCCGGCC
>CAZSPS010000233.1:0-3296 GCA_964608875.1 uncultured Ectothiorhodospiraceae bacterium | reverse complement strand
GCCGACCGAGCGCGCGCCCGCCGCCTTGAGGATCGACATCGCGACCACCACGGCGCCGTACTCGACCGACTCATCGCCCTTGACGAGGACCTGGGTCCCCGGCTGGTGGCGCAGCAGGGCCGCGGTCCGGTTGAGCAGGGTGTTCGCGTCCACCGGCTCGGTCTCTTCGCCGCCGAAGTTCACGTAGTAGCGGCCCACGGAGTCCACGCTCACGATGAGCGGCTCCGAGCGCTCCGCGCCGACGACCTCGGCGGGGGCGTTGGGCAGGTCGATCTTCACTCCCTGGGTGAGCAGGGGAGCGGTGATCATGAAGATCACGAGCAGCACCAGCATCACGTCGATGTAGGGCACGACGTTGATCTCGGACATCGGGCGCCGTCGCAGTCCGGAAGGGGTCATGATGCGCGCTCCGGCGACCCGTCTTCACTCGACCCGCTGGCGCTGCAGGATGGTCGAGAACTCTTCCACGAACGTCGTGAAGCGGTTCGAAAGGCGCTCCACGTCGCTCACGTAGTGGTTGTAGGCGATGACCGCGGGGATGGCGGCGATGAGGCCCATGGCGGTCGCGATCAGCGCTTCCGAGATGCCCGGCGCCACCATGGCCAGGGTGGCCTGCCCCACGTTACCGAGGGAGCGGAACGAGTTCATGATCCCCCACACGGTCCCGAACAGCCCGATGTAGGGGCTGGTCGAGCCGACCGTGGCCAGGAACTGGAGGCCGCGTTCGAGCGCGTCCACTTCGTGGCGCATGGCGACGCGCATGGCCCGCTCGGAGCCGGAGATGACGTCGCGCTGGTCGATACCGGTGCGGCGCAGGCGCGCGTACTCCCGGAATCCGGACTGGAAGATGCGCTCCATACCGCCGGTCTCGTGGTCCAGGCTGTTGTAGAGCGACACCAGATCGGTCCCGGACAGGAAGCGCTGCTCGAAGGAAGCCGAATCCCGCCGGGCATGGGACAGCATGCCGCGCTTGCGGAAGATCATGGCCCACGAGACGACGGAGGTGACGAGCAGGATGAGCATCACGAGCTGGACGACGACGCTCGCGTCCAGGACCAGCCGCATCAGGGAAAGGTCGACCGACATCGCGGCTATGCGCCCCCATCCGCCGGGGCGCCGGCCCGCACGGCGCCCCTCGCGCCCTGCGGCTGCAAGCTCCGCAACAGCGGTTCCGGCCAGCGCCGGGGCCGCAGCCGGACGGCGTCGATACAGGCGATCCGCACCCGGGCCTCGTTCACGAGCTCTCTCCCGGCCCCGGCTCCCGCCGCTCTTGCGATCGTCTGTTCAATCGTCAGGCTCGCCCCGCACAAGCGGACCATTCTAGCACTCGCTTCGAGCCGCTCGTCGAAGTACGCGGGCCGCACGAACCCGACCTCCATCCGCCTCACCACCAGCGCCACCGCGTGGCGCTCGCGAAGCTCCGCCTGGCTCCACCCGAGCGAGCGCAGCCATTCGGTGCGCGCCCGTTCGTAGTACTTGAGGAAGTTCGCGTGGTACACGACCCCCTGCCCGTCGGTGTCTTCGTGGTAGACCCGCACGGGCCACCGGAACTCGTCCCCCGCCTCGCTCTCCCGTGCGGCGCTCATTCCCCGCCGCTCCCGTCCGGATCGCCGTCGAAGAGGCCGGGTCCGAGCGCGGACGGAGCGGCCAGGCCGAAGTGGCTCCAGGCGGAGCGGGTCGCCATGCGGCCGCGGGGGGTCCGCATCAGGTAGCCCTGCTGGATGAGGTAGGGCTCAATCACCTCCTCGATGGTGCCGCGCTCCTCGCTGAGCGCCGCCGCCAGGCTCTCGACCCCCACCGGCCCGCCGTCGAACTTGTCGATGAGGAGCCGCAACAGCCGGCGGTCCATGGGGTCGAGGCCGGTGGCGTCCACCTCCAGCATGTCGAGCGCGCGCGCCGCCACCTCGTCCACGATGCGCCCGTCCGCCCGCACCTCGGCGTAGTCGCGGGCGCGCCGCAGCAGGCGGTTGGCGATGCGGGGGGTGCCGCGGGAGCGGCGCGCGAGCTCGGCCGCGCCGCCCTCGTCGACCGGGATGCCGAGGATGCCCGCGGAGCGGGCGACGATGGCGGCCAACTCCTCGGGGGAATAGAAGTCCAGGCGGTGCACGATGCCGAACCGGTCGCGCAGCGGCGAGGTCAGGAGCCCCGCGCGGGTGGTCGCCCCCACCAGGGTGAAGGGCGGCAGGTCGAGCTTCAGGGAGCGGGCGGCGGGGCCCTCCCCGATCAGGATGTCGATCTGGTAGTCCTCCATCGCCGGATAGAGGATCTCCTCCACGGGCGGGCTCAGGCGGTGGATCTCGTCGATGAACAGCACGTCGCGCGGCTCGAGGTTGGTCAGCAGGGCGGCGAGGTCGCCGCCGCGTTCGAGCACCGGCCCCGACGACTGGCGAAGGCCCGCCCCCATCTCGCCCGCGATGACGTGCGCGAGCGTGGTCTTGCCGAGGCCCGGGGGGCCGAAGATGAGCACGTGGTCGAGGGCGTCGCCGCGCGCGCGCGCCGCCTCCATGAAGAGGCCGAGCTGCTCGCGCACCGCCGGCTGCCCGATGTATTCGTCGAGACGGCGCGGACGGATGCGGTGCTCGACGAGCTCCTCCCCGGTCTCCGCGTCCGGGGCGATGAGGCGGTCCGTCATGCCGGCAGCCGCCGCGCCGTCACGACACCGCGGCGCGCAGGGCGGCGCGCACGATGGCCTCGCTCTCGAGACCCTCTCCCTCCACCTCCGTCACCCGCCGGCTCGCCTCGGCGGGCGGGAAGCCGAGCGCCACCAGCGCCGCCACCGCCTCGGCCACGGGGTCGGCGGGCACGGCGCCGCCGCCGCCCGCGCCGGCCTCGGGCAGCCGGTCGCGGAGCTCGAACAGGAGCCGCTCGGCGGTCTTGCGGCCGATGCCGGGGATGCGCACGAGGCTCGCCGCGTCGCCCGCGTGCACGGAGCGGGCGAGCGCTTCGGCGTCGAGGCCGGAGAGGAGGGCGAGGGCCACCTTGCCCCCCACCCCGCTCACCCGCAGCAGCCGGCGGAATACGTCGCGCTCGGCGCGGCGGGCGAAGCCGTAGAGGCACGGAGCGTCGTCGCGCACCGCCTGGTGCGTGTGCAGCACCACCGCCTCGCCCACCGCCGGCAGGGAGTAGAACGTGGTCATCGGCGCTTCCAGCTCGTAGCCGACGCCGCCCACGTCCACCAGCAGGTGCGGCGGCCGGCGCTCGCGCAGCACCCCCTCGATGCGCCCGATCACGGCGCCCGGCTCCCCGGCCGCCACCCCGCTCACCCGCAGCAGCCGGCGGAACACGTCGCGCTCGGC
>CAZSPS010000232.1:0-9546 GCA_964608875.1 uncultured Ectothiorhodospiraceae bacterium | reverse complement strand
TCAAAAAGACCGGCCCGCCCCGCCGGGCGGGCCGGTCTTTTTGACATGCCCCGGCCCTCAAAATAGAATCCGCGCGCCATGCGCGGCCCGCTGCCCGAGTTCGTGGACCCGTTCCGGCTCGCGCGCGAGCGCGCACGTCTGGAAGGCCGGCTTGCGGTCGCAGAGATGGAACGGCTGCGCACGCTGTTGCACGGCGGGGCGGGCGCGGTGGAGGTCGAGCTGCGGTTCCGGACGTCCGGGACGGGCGCGCCGAGGGTCGAGGGCTCCGCGAGCCTGCTCGCCTCCCTGGTCTGCCAGCGCTGCCTGGAGCCGTTCGAGGCGCCGCTGCGCTGCGAGCTCCGGCTCTCGTTCACCGGCGCCGACGAGGCGCTGGCGAAGGCGGAGCTGGCGGCCGGCTACGAGCCGTTGGAGGCGGGCGGCCCGATCGGCCTCGCCGCCCTCGTCGAGGACGAAATGCTGCTTGCGCTACCGGACTTTCCCATGCACCCGCCGCCAGGGTGCGCAACCGCGGCGCAGGCCGGGGCCGGCGGGGCGGAGGACGCTGCCTCGCCCTTCTCCGCGCTCCGCGCCTTCGCCGCCGCCGCCCGGCCCGCACCCGAGGACACCTGATCCATGGCCGTACAACAGAACCGCAAGACCCGCTCGAAGCGGGGCATGCGCCGCTCCCACGACGCCCACCGCGAGCCCGCCCTGTCGATCGAGCCCGTGACGGGGGAGACGCACCGGCGCCACCACATCAGCCCCGACGGGTACTACCGGGGCCGGAAGGTCGTCCCCGGCAAGGACGAATAGCCCGCGATGAAGCCGGTCACCATCGCCCTCGACGCGATGGGCGGCGATCACGGCACGCCGGTCGTGGTGCCGGCCGCCGTCCGGGCGCTCGAACGCAACGAGCGCCTGCGGATCGTCCTGGTCGGCGACACCGCACGCATCGAGGCCCGCCTCCCCGGCGGCAAGCCGCCGCCGCGCGTGCGCATCCACCACGCGGACGGGCAGGTGGCGATGGACGAGTCCCCGGCCCAGGCGCTGCGCTCCGGCAAGGACTCTTCGATGCGGGTCGCCCTCGACCTGGTGGCGGGGGGAGAGGCCGACGCCTGCGTGAGCGCGGGCAACACCGGGGCCCTGATGGCCATCGCGCGCTTCGTGCTCAAGACCCTGCCCGGGATCGACCGGCCGGCGATCGTCTCCGCCGTGCCGTCGCGCCGCGGCCACACCCACGTGCTCGACCTCGGGGCGAACGTCGATCCGACTCCCGAGCAGCTGTTCCAGTTCGCGGTCATGGGCGCCACCCTGGTGGGCGCCATCCATGACCTGCCGCGGGCCCGGGTCGGGCTGCTGAACGTGGGGGCGGAGGAGACCAAGGGCCACGACCTGGTGCGCGAGGCGGCCCGCCTCATCGCCGCGAGCGACCTCGACTACGTGGGCTTCGTCGAGGGCGACGGCATCTACGACGGCGACGTGGACGTGGTGGTGTGCGACGGCTTCTCCGGGAACATCGCCCTCAAGTCGAGCGAAGGCGTGGCCAGGATGATCGCCGCCGCGATCGAAGACGAGTTCCGCAGCACGGCGCTCAACCGGCTGGCGGGGCTGCTCGCCCGCCCCGTGCTGAAGGCGGTCGCCCGCCGCATCGACCCGCGCTCCTACAACGGCGCGGCGTTCCTGGGGCTGCGCGGGACCGTGGTGAAAAGCCACGGCGGGGCCGACGCGTACTCGTTCGCGAACGCGATCGGGGAGGCGGTCGCGGAGGTGGACAACAACGTACCGGAGCGCATCGGCGAACACCTCGACGCCCTGCTCCCGCAACGGGAGGCGTCGTGACCTTCGCGCGCATCGCCGGGACCGGGAGCTACCTGCCGGAGCGGGTCCTCACCAACGACGAGCTGGCGCGGCGGGTCGATACCACCGACGAGTGGATCCGCGAGCGCACCGGCATCCGGGAGCGGCGCATCGCCGCGCCGGACGAGACCACGTGCGACCTCGCCGAGCGCGCGGCGCGGCGGGCGCTCGAGGCGGCCGGCCTGGACGGCTCCGAGCTCGACCTCATCGTGGTCGGCACCACCACCCCGGACCGGGTCTACCCCTCCACCGCCTGCCGCCTGCAAGCGCGCCTCGGGGCCGGCGGCGGCGGCGCCGCCTTCGATGTGCAGGCCGTGTGCACCGGCTTCGTCTACGCGCTCGGGGTGGCGGAGAAGTTCGTGCGCACCGGCGCCGCCGCGCGCGCCCTCGTGGTCGGCGCGGACGTGCACTCGCGCCTCCTCGACTGGGAGGACCGCGGCACCTGCATCCTGTTCGGCGACGGCGCGGGGGCGGTGGTGCTCGAAGCGTCGTCCGAGCCGGGGGTGCTCTCCACCCACCTGCACGCGGACGGCAGGGGCGAGCGCCTGCTGTACGTCGAGGGCAGCGTGGAGGACGGCTACGACCATCCCGCCCAGCGCGCGGCGCGCACCCGCATGCAGGGCAACGAGGTGTTCAAGCGGGCGGTGAAGGCGCTCGGCGGGATCGTGGACGACACCCTCGCCGCGAACCGCCTCGAACGCGGCGACCTCGACTGGCTGGTGCCGCATCAGGCGAACCTGCGCATCATCGAGGCCACCGCCCGCCGGCTCGGGATGCCGATGGAGCGGGTGGTGGTGACCGTCGACCGCCACGGCAACACCTCGGCCGGCTCGGTGCCGCTCGCCCTCGACGAGGCGGTGCGCGACGGCCGGGTCCGCCGCGGGCACCTGCTGCTCTTCGAAGCGTTCGGCGGCGGCTTCACCTGGGGCTCGGCCCTGGTGCGCTACTGACGGCGGCGCGGGAGGCGAGGCGGTGGCGGCGGCTTTCGCGGCGGTATTCCCCGGCCAGGGCTCCCAGTCGGTCGGGATGCTGGCGGGCCTCGCGCAGGCGTTTCCCGAGGTCGAGCGGACCTTCGAGGCCGCCTCGGAGACGCTCGGCTACGACCTGTGGCGGGTCTGTTGCGACGGGCCGGAGGAGGAGCTGAACCGCACGCAGTGCACCCAGCCCGCCATGCTCGCCGCCGGGGTCGCCGCGTGGCGGGTCTGGCGCGGGGAGGGCGGCCCCGCGCCGGCGGTCATGGCCGGGCACAGCCTCGGCGAGTACTCCGCCCTGGTGTGCGCGGATGCGCTCGCGTTCCCCGCCGCGGTGTCCCTGGTCGCGGACCGCGGGCGCTTCATGCAGGAGGCGGTGCCGAGCGGGGAGGGTGCGGTGGCGGCGGTGCTCGGGCTCGACGACGGCGCGGTCGAGGCGGCGTGCGCCGAGGCCGCC
Source organism: uncultured Ectothiorhodospiraceae bacterium (assembly GCA_964608875.1). Taxonomy (GTDB): domain Bacteria; phylum Pseudomonadota; class Gammaproteobacteria; order HK1; family HK1; genus JAJDXW01. Next base: position 6,282 of record CAZSPS010000232.1, on the reverse strand, counting down.
CAAGGCGAGGTGGTGCGGCCGGTGAACTTCAACGCCCCGGGGCAGGTGGTGCTCGCGGGGCACACGGCGGCGGTGGAACGCGCGCTCGAGCGCGCGCGCGCGGCGGGCGCGCGCCGGGCGGTGCTGCTCCCGCTCAGCGTGCCGGTCCACTCGCCCCTGATGGAGCCCGCGGCGGAGCGTTTCCGGGCGCGCCTGGAAGAGGTCGAGTTCGCGGCGCCGGCGCTCCCCGTGCTCGCCAACGTCGGCGTCGCCCCGCACGGCGGCCCGGCCTCGATCCGCGAGCGCCTCGTGCGCCAGCTCTACTCCCCCGTGCCCTGGTCCGACACGGTGCGCGCGCTGCGCGCGATGGGGGTGGAGCGGGTCGTGGAGCCGGGTCCCGGGCGGGTGCTGGCCGGCCTCAACCGCCGCATCGACCGGGACATGGAGGCGCAGGCGGTGTTCGATCCGGGGTCGCTCCGCGCCGCGCTCGACGCCGTGGCGGACGCATGAGCGCGCCGCCGTCCTCCGCCGTCCTCGTCACCGGCGCGAGCCGCGGCATCGGCCGCGCCGTCGCCGCCGCCTTCGCAGCCGAAGGCCGGCGCGTCATCGGCACGGCCACCAGCGCCGCAGGCGCGGAGGCGATCACGGCCGCGCTCGCCGGCGCCGGCGCGCCGGGGCGGGGCGCGGTGCTCGACGTGGGCGACCCGGACTCCATCGCCGCGCTGTTCGAAGCGCTCGCGAAGGACGGCGACAGCCCCGCGGTGCTGGTCAACAACGCGGGGGTCGTGCGGGACGGGCTGCTGGCGCGCATGAAACCCGAGAGTTGGCATGAAGTCATGTCCATAAACCTCGAAGGCATATACAGAATGTGCCAAGCCGCGATCCGTCCGATGATGCGCGCGCGCGAGGGGCGGATCGTGAACGTCACGTCGGTGACCGGGTTCACCGGCAATGCCGGCCAGACCAACTACGCGGCGGCCAAAGCCGGGGTCGCGGGCTTCACCAAGGCGCTCGCGCGCGAGGTCGCCTCGCGCGGGGTCACGGTCAACTCGGTCGCGCCGGGGTTCATCGAGACCGACATGACGCGCGAGCTGCCGGACGCGCACCGGGAGGACGTGCGGGCCGGCATTCCGCTCGGACGCTTCGGCGCCCCGGAGGACGTGGCGGCGGCCGTCGCGTTCCTCGCTTCCCCGGCGGCCGGCTACATCACCGGGGAGACCATCCACGTGAACGGCGGGCTGTACATGCCCTGACAAGCGACCGCGCCCGGACGGTCTTGCGGACGGGCCGGTTTTCACTACACTACGCGCCGGATTTCACACCGCGCCGCGGACCACGAAGAGGAGGCCGGAAGGCATGAGCAGCGTTGAGGAACGGGTCAGGCAGATCATCGTCGAGCAGCTCGGGGTCAAGGAGGAGGAGGTCGGCATCGATTCGTCCTTCGTCGACGACCTCGGAGCCGATTCGCTCGACACGGTGGAGCTGGTCATGGCGCTCGAGGAGGAGTTCTCCTGCGAGATCCCGGACGAGGACGCCGAGAAGATCACCACCGTCAAGGAGGCGATCGAGTACCTGAACGCCCACGCCGACTCCGATTCGTCCGCCTAGCCTGCCGGCCGGCGGGGTCTCGCGGCGTGGGGGGCGGCATGGGTGAGAGACGGGTCGTGGTGACCGGCCTGGGGCTGGTCACCCCGGTGGGGAACGACGTCGAAGCGTCGTGGTCGGCCATCCTGGCCGGCCGCAGCGGCATCCGCCCCATCGAGTCGTTCGACGTCTCCGCGTTCCCGAGCCGCATCGGCGGCTCGATCCGCGGGCTCGAGCTCGAACCCCACCTGTCCGCGCGCGACGCCCGGCGGATGGACCCGTTCATCCACTACGGGATCGTCGCGGGGGCGCAGGCCATCGAGGACGCGGGGCTCGAGGTCACGGAGGAGAACGCCGAGCGGGTCGGGGTGTGCGTCGGCTCCGGCATCGGCGGGCTGCCGGGGATCGAGAAGGGCAGCGAGGCGGTGCACTCCGGGGGGCCGCGCAAGGTGTCGCCGTTCTTCGTCCCCTCCAACATCATCAACATGGTGGCCGGGAACCTCTCGATCCGCTACGGCATCAAGGGGCCGAGCTACAGCGTCGTCACCGCCTGCTCCACCGGGGCGCACTGCATCGGCGACGCGGCGCGCATGATCGAGCGCGGCGACGCGGACTGCATGGTGGCGGGCGGGGCGGAGATGGCCACATCGCCGGCCGGTCTCGCCGGCTTCGCGGCGGCGCGCGCGCTCTCCACCCGCAACGACGACCCCGAGGGCGCGAGCCGGCCGTGGGACGAGGAGCGCGACGGCTTCGTGCTGGCCGACGGCGCCGGGGTCGTGGTGCTGGAGAGCCTCGACCACGCCAAGCGCCGGGGCGCGCGCATCTACGCCGAGATGGCCGGCTTCGGCATGAGCAGCGACGCCTTCCACATCACCCTGCCGCCGGACGACGGCGACGGCGCGCGCCGCTGCATGGAGCTGGCGCTGAAGGACGCGGGCGCCGCCCCCGGGGACGTCGACTACGTCAACGCCCACGGCACCTCGACTCCGGCCGGCGACGCCATCGAGACGCGGGCGGTGAAGGCGGTGTTCGGGGAGCACGCGAAGTCCCTCGCCATGAGCTCCACCAAGTCGATGATCGGCCATACCCTGGGCGCCGCCGGGGGCATCGAGGCGATCTTCTGCGTGCTCGCGATCCGCGACGGCGCCGCGCCCCCGACCGTCAACCTCGAGCGCCCGAGCCCGGACTGCGACCTCGACTACGTGCCGGGCGCCGCGCGCGAGATGAAGATCGACGTGGCGCTCTCGAACTCCTTCGGCTTCGGAGGAACGAACGGAACCCTGGTCTTCCGCTCGTTCGCCTGACCGCATGCGTGCCGGCACGCTCTCGGCGCTCGCGACCGCACTCGGGCTCCTCGCGCTCGGCGGGGCGTGGCTGGCGGGCGACGTCGAGCGCTTCATGAAGACGCCGATGGACGTCCCGGCCGGGGGCTACGGCCTGCTGGTGGAGCGCGGCGACACGCTGCGCGAGGTCGCGGACCGGCTGGCCGCCGACCGCCTCCTCTCGCGTCCGCTCTACCTCGTCTACCGCGCCCGCTGGGACGGGCGCGACCGGCGCATCCGGGCCGGCGAATACCGCCTGGCCGAGGGCGCCACCCCCTCGAGGCTGCTCGAGATGATGGTGGACGGGGAGGTGGTGCACCACTCGGTCACCCTGGTGGAGGGGTGGACCTGGCGCCGGGCGCTCGCCGAGATCCGCGCCCATCCCAAGGTCCGGAGCACCCTCGGGGCCGGGGTCACGGCCCCGGAGCTCGCGCGCGCGCTCGATCTGCCGTCCCCCGACCCCGAGGGCTGGTTCTTGCCCGATACCTACCTCTTTCCGCGGGGCACGGAGGACCTCGAGCTGCTGCGCACGGCGCACCGCGCGATGCGCGCCCGCCTGGACGAGGAGTGGGCCGGCCGCGCCGAGGGGCTTCCCTACGAGGAGCGCTACCAGGCGCTCGTGCTCGCCTCCATCGTGGAGAAGGAGACCGGGGTCCCGGAGGAGCGCGCGCGCGTCGCCGGGGTCTTCGTGCGGCGCCTCGAGCGCGGGATGCCGCTCGAGGCCGACCCGACCGTGATCTACGGCTTGGGGAGCGGCTTCGACGGCCGCCTCACCCGCCGCGACCTCCGGCGCGACACCCCCTACAACACCTACCTCCACCGCGGCCTGACCCCCACTCCCATCGCCCTGCCGGGGGCGGCGGCGCTGCGCGCCGCGCTCCATCCGGCGGAAGGGGACGAGCTGTTCTTCGTCGCCTCCGGCGACGGCGGGCACGTGTTCTCGCGCACCCTGTCCGAGCACCGGGCCGCGGTGCGGGCCTGGCGGCGGAGCCGCAAGGGGGCGGGGGAGGGGCGGCGGTGAGCGGGCGCTTCGTCGTCTTCGAGGGGCTGGACGGGGCGGGCAAGTCCACCCAGGCGCGCGCCGTGGCCGCCGCCCTGCGCGCCGCCGGACGGGAGGTGGCGGCGACCCGCGAGCCGGGCGGCACCCGCCTCGGCGAACGGCTGCGCGAGCTCCTGCTGACCCCGGAGGACGGGCCCGTCACCCCGGAGGCCGAGCTGCTGCGCTTCGCGGCGGGCGCGGGGCAGGGGCGTCCGGCCTCGGAGGACGGGACCATCACCCCGGAAGCCGAGCTGCTGCTGCTGTTCGCGGCGCGCGCGCAGCACTTGGCGCAGGTCATCCGCCCCGCCCTCGAACGCGGTGCCTGGGTCCTCTGCGACCGCTTCACGGACGCGAGCTACGCCTACCAGGGCGGGGGCCGGGGGCTCGCGGAGGAGCGCATCGCGGCCCTCGAGACGTGGCTGCAGGGCGGGCTCCGGCCCGACCTCACCGTGATCCTCGATCTGCCGGCGGAGCGGGGGCTGGCGCGCCTCGCCTCGGAGCCGCTCTTCGCCGGCGCCGCCCGCGACCGCTTCGAGCGCGAGCAGTGGCCGTTCTTCGAGCGCGTGCGCGCGGCCTACCTCGAACGCCGGCGCCGCGCCCCCGAACGCTACCTCCTGGTCGACGCCGAGCGCGCGGCCGGGGAGATCACCCGCGAGATCCTGGAAGCGCTCGAGGCGCTCGCGCCGCCGTCGTCCGGGAACGGCGGGCGGACCGGCGAGCCGCCTCATGCGGGCCCCCCGGGACTCCCCGCGAACGCATGAGCCGGGACCCGGCAAGCCCCACCGGCGCCGACGCCGCCGCCTTGCCGTGGCTCGAAGCGCCCTGGGCGCGCGTCTCGGCCTTGCTCGAAGCCGGCCGCCCGCCGCACGCCCTCCTGCTGTTCGGGCCGGCCGGCATCGGCAAGCGCGCGTTCGCGGCCCGCATCGCGGGCGCCGTGCTGTGCCAAGGCCCGCCGCCCGGTCCGTGCGGGGCGTGCCGCTCCTGCCACCTGTTCTCGGTCGGCAACCACCCGGACCTGCGGCGGCTGGTACCGGAGGAGGGCGCGGCCGGCATCCGCATCGACCCCGTGCGCGCCCTCGTCGAGCAGTCCGGCCTCACCTCCGGCGGCGGCGCCAAGGTGGCGATCATCGCGCCCGCGGAGGCCATGAACCCGGCGGCGGCGAACACCTTCCTCAAGACCCTGGAAGAGCCTCCCGGACGCACCGTCTTCCTGCTGGTGAGCGACGCGCCGGGCATGGTCCTCCCGACGATCCGCAGCCGCTGCCGCAAGATGGCCCTGCCCGCGCCGCCGCGCGCCGCCGCCCTCGCTTGGCTCGAGGCCGCCGGGGCCGGCGGCCCGGACGCGGCCGGGCGCCTGCTCGAGCTCGCGGGCGGCATGCCGCTCGCCGCCCTCGAGCTCTCGCGCCGTCACGAGCGCGAGGCGCTCGAGACCCTGCACGGCGCGGCGGCGGCGCTGTTCGAGGGCAAGGCGGACCCGCTCGACACGGCGGAGGGCTGGCGCAAGGCCGACGACCCCCGGCTGGTGCTGTCGGTGCTGTTCTCGCTGCTGGGCGCGCTGGCCCGGCGCGGCGTCCCGGACCCCGACCGCCTGTACGCGGCCGTGGACGCGCTCGCCGAGACCCGCCGGCAGTGGACGGAGGTGCCGGGCCTCAACGAGCTCCTGGTCTACGAGGGGCTGGCGCTGCGCTGCGCGGGGCTCGCCGCGCCGCCGCCGCCGTGAGCGCGCCGAGCCGCATCGAGCTGCGCGTGCACTGGGGCGAGTGCGACCCCGCGGGGATCGTGTTCTACCCGAACTACTTCCGCTGGTTCGACGAGTGCACGCAGGCCCTGCTGCGGAGCGCGGGCTGGGACCAGCGCTCGCTGCGGGAGGCATTCGGCATCGTCGGCACCGCGGCGGTCGACGCGCAAGCGCGCTTCACGTCCCCCGTCAGCCACGGGGACGTGCTGCAGGCCGAGAGCCACATCGAGAGATGGGGCAACGCCAGCTTCACCGTCCACCACCGCTTCGAGCGGGCGGGGACGATGGCGGTGGAAGGACGCGAGGTGCGGGTGTGGGCCAAGCCGGACGGCGCGGGCGGCCTCCGCACCGAGCCCATCCCGGAAGCGTTCCGCCGCCGCTTCGCTTGAGGGAGCGGACGGCTTACGACAGTCCCGCCTGATCGCCCGCGAAAAGGGTCATGTAGCCGCCTTCACCGGTCAGGTAGACGATGGTGGAGGTGTCGGCGGTGAACTCGTCCGTGTGCATATAGATCTTCCCCTCGGGAAGCATCCCCCTCAGCAGCTTCAAGGCCGGGGTACGCCACGGCCGCTTGTCCTCGCGACCGTCAGGGGGGGGGGGGGGGTTTCCCGGCATCGGGC
>CAZSPS010000231.1:0-4385 GCA_964608875.1 uncultured Ectothiorhodospiraceae bacterium | reverse complement strand
GCTTCGGCCGCGGCCGAAGCCGCGCGGGCCTGACGGCGGGCCCGCGCCCGCCCCCACCCGCGGCTTTCCGCCCCGCACCGCCGCCCCCGGATCGGAGCGAAGGGCCCGTGGGGTCGTGCGAAGGCGGAGCCGGCGCCGCCGGCGCCATGGCGCGCCTCCCCGGGGTCGACCGCATCCTGCGCCGGCCCGAGGTCGAGGCGTGTGCGCGCGCGTACGGACGCGCCCTGGTGCTCGAAGCCGTGCGCGAAGCGGTGGACGGGCTGCGCGCCGCCCTGCGCGCCGGCGAGGGCGCGGACGGCGGGCGGCCGGCGGCGGCGCTGCCGGCGGACCCGGACGGCGCGGCGGCGGCGGCGGCGATCGCGCGCGTGCAGGCGGCGGCGGCGCCGTCCCTGCGCCCGGTGCTGAACTTGACCGGCACCGTGCTCCACACCAACCTCGGACGCGCGCCGCTGCCCGAGTGCGCGGTCGCGGCCGTGGCCGAGGCGGCCCGCTCCGCCGTCAACCTCGAGCTCGACCTCGCCACCGGCAAGCGCGGGGAGCGCGACGGCCACGTGGAGGCGTGGCTCGCGCGGCTCACCGGGGCCGAGGCCGCGACGGTGGTGAACAACAACGCCGCCGCCGTGCTGCTCGTCCTCAACACCTTCGCGCTCGGCCGCGAGGTGCCGGTGTCGCGCGGCGAGCTGGTCGAGATCGGCGGCTCGTTCCGCATCCCCGACGTCATGGCCCGCGCCGGTTGCCGGCTGGTCGAGGTCGGCGCCACCAACCGCACCCACCTGCACGACTTCGAGCGGGCGGTCGGCGAGCGCACCGGCGCGATCATGACCGTGCACACCAGCAACTACGTGGTGCAGGGGTTCACCGCGTCCCCGGACCCGGCCGCGCTCGCCGCCCTCGCCCGCACGCGCGGGGTGCCCTTCCTCCACGACCTCGGCAGCGGCACGCTGGTGGCGCTCGAGCGGTTCGGCCTGCCGCACGAGCCCACCGCGCGCGAGGCGCTGGCGGCCGGGGCGGACCTGGTGACGTTCAGCGGCGACAAGCTACTCGGCGGGCCGCAGGCGGGGATCGTCGCCGGGCGCGCCGAGCTGGTGGCCGAGGTGCGGCGCAACCCGATGCGGCGCGCGCTGCGCGTGGACAAGCTCACCCTCGCCGCGCTCGGCGCCCTGCTCCCGCTGCATGCGAACCCCGAGCGGCTGGTGCGCGAGGTCCCCACCCTGCGCTGGCTGGTGCGCACGCGGGCGGAGATCCGGGAGGTCGCGGAGCGGGCCGCGGCCCGGCTGCGCGGCCGGCTCGCGGGCGGCGCGGTCGAGGTCGTGGACTGCGCGAGCCGGATCGGGAGCGGCGCGCTGCCGGTCGATACGCGCCCGAGCGCGGGCCTCGCCATCCGTCCGGCGGCGGACGGCGCGCGCGCGCGCGGCCCGTCGTCCGGGGGCTCGGTCGAAGCGCTGGCGGCCGCCTTGCGCGCGCTCCCGCGCCCGGTCGTGGGGCGCATCCGGAGCGGCGCGCTGGTGCTCGACCTGCGCTGCCTCGAACGCGAGGACGACCTCGTGGAGGCCCTCGGCCCGCTCCTCGACGGCCAGCCGGAGGCCGGCGGGAGCGGCGGCGGCCCGGACGACGACGGGGAGGAGCGGCCGGAGACGGGGAGCACCGGCGCGCCGCCCGGGGCGCGGTGAGATGCTGGTCGCGACGGCGGGCCACGTCGACCACGGCAAGACGGTGCTGGTCAAGGCCCTGACCGGGGTCGATACCGACCGGCTGCCCGAGGAGAAGGCGCGCGGCCTCAGCATCGATCTCGGCTTCGCGTACCGCACGCGCCCGGACGGGGCGGTGCTCGGGTTCGTGGACGTGCCGGGGCACGAGCGCTTCATCCGCAACATGCTCGCGGGGGTCGCGGCCATCGACCACGCCCTGCTGGTGGTGGCGGCCGACGACGGCCCCATGCCCCAGACCCGCGAGCACCTCGCGATCCTGGACCTGCTCGGGGTCGAGACGGGCACGGCGGTGATCACCAAGACCGACCTCGTGGACGAGGCGCGGGTGGCGGCGGTGGCGGAGCGGATCGGGGGGCTCGCCGCCGGCACCGGTCTCGAGGGCGCACCGGTGCTGCCCGTGTCCGCGCTGACGGGGGCGGGCATGGAGGCCTTGCGCACGCGCCTCGACGCACTCGCGGCCGGCGGCGGCGGTGAGCATGGAGCGGCGGCGGCGGGTGCGGTCGCGACCGGCGGCCGTTTCCGGCTCGCGGTGGACCGGAGCTTTTCGGTCCACGGCGCGGGGCTGATCGCGACCGGGGCCGTGTTCTCGGGCGAGGTCGCGGTGGGGGACCGCCTGGTGCTGGCGCCAGCCGGGGCCGAGGTGCGGGTGCGCGGCATCCATGCCCAGAGCCGCCCGGCGGAGCGGGGGGTGCGCGGCGAGCGCTGCGCCTTGAACCTCGCCGGCGCCGGCCTCCACCGCGCGCACGTGCGGCGCGGCGACTGGCTCACCGGCGAGCCGCCGCCCGCAGTGTCGCGCCGCTTCGACGCGGAGCTGCGGGTGCTGGCGAGCGAGGAGCGCCCGCTCGCCCACTGGACCCCGGTGCACGTGCACGCCGGCGCCGCCGCCCTCACCGGGCGGGTGGCGATGCTCGAGGGGCGCTCCATCGCTCCCGGCGCGCGCGCCCTGGTGCAGGTGGTGGTGGACCAGCCCTTCGCCGGGGTGCGGGGCGACCGCTTCATCCTCCGCGACCAGTCCGCCCGGCGCACGCTCGCGGGCGGTGCGGTGCTGGACCCGGACGGCGCCGCGCGCGGGCGCGCGCGCCCGGAGCGGCTCGCCTTCCTGCGGGGGATGGCGGCGCGCACGCCGGACGCGGCCTTGGAGCGGCTGCTCGCGGAGAGCGTCGACGGGGTGCGCCTGGACCGCTTCGCCGACGCCTGGAACCTGCGCCCGGCGGAAGCCGAAGCTCTGTGGAGCCGGCTCGGCGTGGAGGAGGTCGCGCTCCCGCGCGCCCGCGCCGGCTTCTCGCGCGAAGCGTGGCGCGCGCTCCTGGAGGAGTTGCTGGCCGCGGTGCGGCGCGCGCACCAGGACGCGCCCGAGCGGGCCGGCCCGGACGAGGCGGAGCTGGCGCGCGCGGTGCGCCCGGCGCGCGCGGTCGCGGCGGCGGCGGTGGCGGCCCTGGTGCGCGAAGGCCGGCTGGCGCGCGAGGGGCGCTTCCTGCGCGCCCCGGAGCACGAGCCGCGGCTCTCGCCGCGCGAGGCGGCGCTGTGGAGCCGGGTCGCGCCGCGGCTCGCCGAAGACGCGGTGCAGCCTCCGGTGGTGACCGAGCTGGCGGCGAGCCTCGGGGTGGAGAAGGACCTCCTCGCCCTCTTCCTCGGCCGCTCGGCCGCACGCGGGCTGCTGGTGCGGGTGGCGCCGAACCGGTTCTTCCATCCGGGCGCGGTGCGCCGTCTCGCGGAGGTGGCCGAGCGCCTGTCGTCCGCATCGGCCGAGGGCCGCTTCGACGCCAAGACCTTCCGCGACGAGTCGGGCATCGGCCGCAACCTCGCCATCCAGGTGCTGGAGTACTTCGACGCGGCGGGCCTCACCCGGCGCATCGGCGACGAGCGCATCGCCGTCGCCCGCGCCCGTGACCTCTTCGGCTAGGGATCGCCGGGCGGCAGGCGCACCTCGATGCCGCGGGCGGCGAGGTGCGCCTTCGCCTCCGGTATGGTGTGCAGGCCGAAGTGGAAGATGCTCGCGGCGAGCACCGCATCGGCCCCGCCGGCGGCGATGCCTTCGGCCAGATGGTCCAGGGTGCCGACCCCGCCGGAGGCGATGACCGGGACCCCGACCGCGTCCGACACGGCGCGCGTGAGCTCGAGGTCGAAGCCGTCGCGGGTGCCGTCGCGGTCCATGCTGGTGAGCAGGATCTCGCCCGCCCCGAGCGCCTCCATGCGCGCGCACCACTCGACGGCGTCGAGCCCGGTGGGCCGCCGGCCGCCGTGGGTGTACACCTCCCAGCCCGGCGCCCCACCGCTGCCGCCGTCGCTGCCGGCGCCCGGTTCCCCGGCGCCGTTCCGGCGGCGCGCGTCCACCGCCACCACGATGCACTGCGAGCCGACCTTGGACGCCGCCTCCGCCACCAGGGCGGGGTTCTCGACCGCCGCGGTGTTGATGGACACCTTGTCGGCGCCGGCGTTCAGCAGCTCGCGCACGTGGCCGAGCGCGCGCACCCCGCCCCCCACCGTCAACGGGATGAACACCTCGCCCGCCACCGCCTCCACCACGTGCACCAGGGTGCCGCGCTCGTCCGAGGAGGCGGTGATGTCGAGGAAGGCGAGCTCGTCGGCGCCCTGCTCGTCGTAGCGGCGCGCCACCTCCACCGGGTCGCCCGCGTCCACGATATCGACGAAGCGCACCCCCTTCACCACCCGCCC
>CAZSPS010000230.1:0-1990 GCA_964608875.1 uncultured Ectothiorhodospiraceae bacterium | reverse complement strand
GCGACCCTCCTCGCGAGGTCCCTCAAGCAGCAGGGGGTCGACTACATGTTCGGCGTCATCGGGTTCCCGGTGCAGCCGGTCGCCGCCGCCGCCCAGCGCGAGGGCATCACCTACGTCGGGATGCGCAACGAGCAGGCCGCGTCCTATGCCGCCCAGGCCGCCGGCTACCTCACCGGCCGCCCCGGCGCCTGCCTCACCGTCTGCGGGCCGGGCGTCATCCACGCCCTGGCGGGCCTTGCGAACGCCAAGTCGAACGCCTGGCCGATGATCCACATCGGCGGCGCCTCGCCCACCTACCAGGACGGGATGGGCGCCTTCCAGGAGGAGCGCCAGGTGATGGCCGCCACCCCCTACTGCAAGTACGCGCAAGGGATCGAGGGCGCCGCGCGCATCCCCTACTACGTCGAGCAGGCGGTGCGCACCTCCATCTACGGCCGCCCCGGCGCCGTCTACCTCGACCTGCCGGACGACGTGATCCGCGAGGAGGTGGACGCGGGGGCCGTGCGCCCAGCCGCGACCGTGCCCGAGCCGCCCCGCTTCCAGGCAGGGAGCGCGGCCGTGGAGGCGGCGCTCGACGTGCTCGAGTCCGCCGAACGCCCCCTCGTCATCGTCGGCAAGGGCATGGCGTGGGCGCGCGCGGAGGACGAGCTGCGCCGGTTCATCGAGCGCACCCGCCTGCCCTTCCTCGCCTCGCCCATGGGCAAGGGGGTGCTGGACGACAACCACCCGCTGTCCGTCGGCGCGGCGCGCAGCCACGCCCTGCGCGAGGCGGACGTGGTGTTCCTCATGGGCGCGCGCCTCAATTGGATCATGCACTTCGGCCTGCCGCCGCGGTTCTCGGAGCGGGTGCGGGTGATCCAGCTCGACCTCTGCGCGGAGGAGATCGGGACCAACGTGCCCGCGGAGGTGGCGCTGCCGGGCGACGGGCGCGCCGTCACGGCGCAGCTCAACGAGGCGCTCGAGAACCGCCAGTGGTTCCATCCGGACGATACCCCGTGGCGCACCGCGCTCGCGGAGAACGCGAAGAAGAACCAGGCCGCCGTCGAGCCGATGATGCGCGACGACTCGGCGCCCATGAACTACTACCGCGTGCTGCGGGACGTGCGCGAGTGGATGCCCGAGGACGCCATCATCGTGAGCGAGGGCGCCAACACCATGGACATCGGGCGCACGCAGCTGCCGAACGCGCGCCCCCGCACCCGGCTCGACGCCGGCACCTACGGCACCATGGGGGTGGGCCTCGGCTTCGCCGTGGCCGCCGCCGTGGCGTGTCCGGGGCAGCCCGTGGTGGCGGTGGAGGGGGACTCGGGGTTCGGCTTCTCGGGCATGGAGGTGGAGACCATGTGCCGCTACGGCCTGCCCGTCAAGATCGTGGTGCTGAACAACGGCGGCATCGGGACGTCGGCCGGCGAAGAAGACCCCGTGGCGGGCCTCCCCGCCCCCGGCAAGCTCCTCCAGCAGCAGGCCCGCTACGACCTCATGATGGAGGCGTTCGGGGGGCGGGGCATCCACGTGGAGAATCCGGCCGATCTGCGCAAGGCGCTCGACGAGGCGCTGGCGTTCGACGGCCCGGCCCTGGTCCACGTCCCCATCGACCCCCAGGCCGCCCGCAAGCCCCAGCAGTTCCGCTGGCTCACCACCTGAGGCGCCCGCCCTGCCCCGGTCCCCGCGCCCGCGCCGGCCGGCGCTCACGCTGTTCGTCGTGGTGCTCGGGGTCTCGGCGGCCCCGCTCGATACGTCGGTCAACATCGCGTTCCCCGCGATCACGGCGGCGTTCGGCAACGACGTGCCCGCCATCCAGTGGGTCATCATCTGCAACGTCCTCGCCTACGCGAGCCTGATGCCGGCTCTCGGCCGGCTCGCGGACATCGTCGGCCACCGGCGCGTGTTCCTGGCAGGGCTCGTGTGGAGCGCGTGCGCGCTCTCCCTCTGCGCCCTCGCCACCTCCTTCGGGTGGCTGCTCGCGGCCCGCGTGCTGCAAGGCGCGGGC
>CAZSPS010000229.1:0-2732 GCA_964608875.1 uncultured Ectothiorhodospiraceae bacterium | reverse complement strand
CAACGGTGTCGTGGTCTCCGTGCCCGAGCCGTCCGGCCCCGTGATCGAGGCGCTGCGCGCGTCGCCCGCGGTGTGGCTGGTGCTGAAGGACCGCCCCTTCCTGCTGTGCCACTGACCACTGGGGAGAATGCCCGCATGACGCGAGGCCGTTTCGGAGCCGAAGCGATGAGCGCACCGGGCGCAACGGCAGGCGCGGTTGCCGCCCTCCTGACCGCGTGGACGGCGGCGCTCGCGGCATCGACGGGCGCCGCGCTCGCGTCCGGCGGGGCGGCTGGTCCCACCGGCCCCACCGTCGAAGCGGCGTGGGCGCGCGCCTCGATCGGCGGGTCGAAGGTGTCCGCCGTCTACCTCACGCTCACCAACCGGGGCGCCGCCCCGCTCCGCCTGGTGGGCGCGGAGACGGACCGCGCGGGCCGCACGATGCTCCACCGCACCATCATCGAGGGCGGGGTCGCGAAGATGCGCCACGTCCCCGAACTCCACGTCCCGCCCGGCGGGTCTGTGCGCTTCGAGCCGGGCGGCCTGCACGTGATGCTGACGGGCCTCCCCTCCCCCCTCGAAACCGGAGACACGCTCGCCCTCACCCTGCTGTTCGAGGGCGGGGCACGACTGACGACGCCGGTCCCGGTGCGAACGACGACGCCGCCACCCCCCACCGCACCGCAATAGCCGGCCCGGTTCTCCCGCCACCGGACCGGAACCGTAGGACCTGCACCTACAAAAATCGAGCCGATTGCCTACAAAAGACGCGCCGATTCCTTACGATTTTTCCAGCGCGCCCATGCCGTGGCCGGTTACCTTGTCCCTCCATGAAGGTGGACACTGCATGGAAACGCCTGTTCGCGCTGCAGGTCATGGTCGAGGACCTGGTGCGCGCCGTGGCGCCCAAGCTCGCCCGCCGCCTGAACTTCGCCACCATGGAGCCCCTCCCCGCCAACTGGACCTGGCCGGCGGATAGCGGCAGCCGCAGGGCGGACGGCGGCACCCCGCCCACCATCCAGCGCTACGCCGACGCGGTCTGGCGCATCGGCTACGCCGGCAAGGGCGGCGGGCGCTCGCTCGCGCTGGTGCTCGAGTTCCAGTCCGGGGTGGACCCCGACATGGCCGGGCGCATGCTCGTCTACACCGGCCTGCTGCGCGGCCACCTCAGGCGCCAGGGCAAGCTCGACCCCGACGGCGAGGCGCGCCCGCTGGCCGTGGTGGTGTATTCCGGCGCGGAGCGGTGGTCGGCCAAGGGCGGCGCCGACGACGTGCCGGTCGCGGCCGACGGCACCCCGCTGCTGACGCTCTTCGCCCCCTACCGACTGCTTGACTCGCGGCGGGCGCTGGTGGACGATTCGCTCATCAGGCGCAACTTGGCGATGGCGGTGCTGAGCGTCGAGACCGTGTCCACGCTGGCCGAGGCCGAAGCACGGATACGGCGGATTCGCACGATGGCCGCCCGGATGCCGAGGGCGTTCGCCGACGAGGCCGCCCGGCTCGAGTTCCAGAACTCGGTGTCAGCATGGCTGGCCGTGACGCTGCCCCGGCTGTTCCCGGACGTTCCGGCCGGCGAGATCGAGCGCGTCAGACACATCCTGTTCGAGGAGAAGACTGGAATGACAACGCTGCACCTGAGAGCGAGGGAGTGGGAGAAGCAGTGGTTCGCGCAAGGCGAGGAGCACGGCTTGGAGCAGGGCCTGGAGCGCGGCGGAGCGCAGGGCCTGGAACAAGGCTTGGCGCAGGGCTTGGCGCAAGGCCTGGCGCAGGAGCGAGAGTTGCTGCGCGAGATGGCGGAGCGCAAGTTCGGCCCCGAGGTAGGTGAGGAGCTGGCCCGCCGCCTGGAGCCGGTGTCGGACGCCGGTAAGCTCCGGGAGGTCGTCGGGCTGATCATGGACTGCGCCGACGGCGCGGAGCTCCTCGCCCGCGTCCGCCGCTCGAACGGAAGCGCCTGAGGGAAGGCGTCCGTCCCCGGGAGGTGCGGGTGCGGAGAGGGGGTTCGAGGTCTTGGAGGAGGATTAACTGCCGGCGATGCCGTCGCGGCTCTTTGCGTACCCTGGCGCCAAGGAGATCGACCACACTAGGCGTAGACCGTCCGAGGAGGAGAGGACAATGCTGTCGATGCAGTTGAGGGTGAAGGAGTGGGAGGACAAGGAGCTTCGCATGGCCTTCGTATGGGGTTTCGTAGGAGGTGAGGTAGAGGGCATTGGGGAGGAGCGGTCGCTGTCGCACGAGCTGGTGCGGCGCGAGCTCGACACTTTGGCGGCAGCACAGGCAGCACAGACACCGCCGCAGCCGCTTCCGTCCGCCGCAGCAGAGGAGAACGAGGGTGCAGGACGACACGAGCGGTCCGAGGAGGAAGAGGACACGTGGTTCGATGGTTTCGTGGATCGGTGGTGCTTGATGATGGAGATATGGGCGGAGCGGCGGCGGCGCGAGGGCGTTGTGCGGGGCAGGATGGCGAGGCTGTTGCACACACAGGTGGAGTACAAGTTCGGCGCGGCGGTGGGCGAGGAGTTGGCCCGCCGCTGGCATTCGAGAGTGGATGAGGTTGAGTTGGCAAAGCACTGGGCGACGGTGTCGCACTCCTTGGAGTGGCTCGATCATTTGAAGTTGTTGCCGAACAACGAGGACCTTAAGAAAATCGGCGCGCTGCTGATCGAATGCGACGACGGCGAGGAGTTCCTCGCCCGCATCCGCCCACGCGGAGCCGACCCCACCGTGCCTTGGGCCTCGACGCCCCCGTCCAGCAC
>CAZSPS010000228.1:0-18344 GCA_964608875.1 uncultured Ectothiorhodospiraceae bacterium | reverse complement strand
CGCCCGGCGCGGCCCGGTCAGTGCCGCGCGAGGGGGTCGAGCACGTAGGCGCCGTCCTCGAGCGCGCAGAACGTATCCCCGATGAGGGGGTGGTCCACCGGCTTCGGGTCGTCCTCGAGCAGCAGGTTCTGCTCCGACACGTAGGCGTTGTAGTGCCCTTCCGCGTTCTCGGCGTACAGGTGGTAGAAGGGCTGGTCCTTCGACGGCCGGATCGCGGCGGGAATCGCCTGCCACCACTCCTCGGTGTTGGCGAACTCGGGGTCCACGTCGTAGATGACGCCCCGGAACGGGAACAGCCGGTGGCGCACGATGTCGCCGATGCGGAACCGCGCGCGGCGCACGAGACAGTCGGCCGGAACGTCCATGAGGATCATTATGGGGGCGGGGCGGGCGAGTTTCCACCGCCCGCGCCCCGAGGGCCGCGCCGCCCTACGGCCGGAACTGCTCGTTCAGGATGCGTTCTTCCAGGCTGTGCTCGGGGTCGAACAGCAGGCGCATCTCGATGCTCCGGTCTTCGGCCACGTCCACGCTCACCACCCCCCGCGTCTCGCGCGCGTCGGGGCTGGCGCTGACCGGACGCTTGTCGGGGTCCAGCACCTCGATGCGCACCCGCGCCTCGCGCGGCAGCAGGGCGCCGCGCCAGCGCCGCGGGCGGAACGGGCTGATCGGGGTGAGGGCGAGCACCCCGGCGTTCAAGGGCAGGATGGGGCCGTGGGCGGAGTAGTTGTAGGCGGAGCTGCCGGCCGGGGTCGATACCAGGATGCCGTCGCACACCACTTCCTCCATCCGCACCCGGCCGTCGATGGAGATGCGGACCTTCGAGGCCTGGCCGGTCTCGCGGTGCAGGGACACTTCGTTGATCGCGAGCTGCTCGACCGCTTCCCCGCCCCCCGCGCGCACCGCCTTCATGCGCAGCGGATTGAGGATGGCGGGGGTGGCGCGGTGCAGGCGCTCGACCAGCCCGTCCGGGTGGAACTCGTTCATCAGGAAGCCGATGGTGCCGCGGTTCATGCCGTAGATGGGGATGCCGAGGTCCATGTACCGGTGCAGGGTGTCCAGCATGAAGCCGTCTCCGCCCAGGGCCACGATGACGTCGGCGTCTTCGGCCGGGTGTTGTCCGTAGCGCTCGGACAGGGCGCCGACGGCGTCGTCGGCGTGGCCGGCGGCGGCGAGGAACGCGATGCGTTCAGCCACCTTCGCCCCGGACGTAGTACTTGTAGAGCTCGACCAGCTCTTCCGGCTTGAAGCCCACGATGAGCAGCTCGTGCCCCGGGGTGAGGTCGTCGGGGTTCGCCGTCAGCTTTCCGAGCTCGTGGTTGTAGATGATGGTCTCCTGGGACTTGCGGTGGATGAGGAGGCCCAAGAGCGAGCTCGAGTCGTCGTCCAGGAGCTCGTCCGCGTCGTAGGGGATGCGGCCGCGGTAGGTCTCGACGGCGCCGCCTCGGCGGATCGGGATGCCGCGCGCGAACTCCACGGTGACGGAGTTCTGGAGGATGCCCCAAAGCCCCTGCTGGTCGTCGATGCTGACGTTATGCACGTAGTAGACGTTGGACGGGTCCGCCTCTTCGCCGAGCCGTTCCAGGAGCTCCGAGACGGTGGTCGTCGTCTCCCCCTCCTCCGTCCGCCCGGGAGTGGAGGCGGCGGGGGCGGAAGCGGCGCTCGCAGCGGAAGCGGAAGCGCCGGCCGGGTCCGCCGCCGGCGCCGCTCCGGAGCCGGCGGGCGCTTCTCCGGCCGCCACGCCGCCCGCCCCGCCGCCGCCCGGCACCGGCGCGGGCAGCCGGATCGGCTGATCGGCCCGCACGAACCTGCCTGCATCGGCGCTCTCGCCCTCGCCCTCGCCCTCGTCCTCCGGCTTGGCCTCGGTGAGGCCGGCCACGTGCTCCGAGGCGGCTTGCGCGAGGGCGGAGTCGTCGGCCGGCGCCGCCGGGGGCGCGGCCGTCTCCGCCTGCTCCGCCTGCTCCGGCGGCGCCTGCTTCTCTTCCTTCGTGGACTCGTGCCACACGAACCATCCGGCCGCGGCCAGGATGGCGATCACGAGTGCCGGGACGACGAACCTTGAGCCTTTCATTGCATCGTGACCTCGTCAGGTGGACCTTTCCGCCCGTACGGCCGGGGCCGCTCCGCGCACGGCCTGCCCCGGCCCCCGGGGCCGCGCGAGCTGCGCCGCCGGGCCGCCGCCGCCGCCCCGCCCGCCGGCGCCGGGGCGATGGTCGGCGTCGAAGAGTGCGCTCAGCTCCTCCATCATCGCCCCTCCGAGCTGCTCGGCGTCCAGCAGCGTGACCGCCCGCCGGTAGTAGCGGGTGACGTCGTGGCCGATCCCGATCGCCATCAGCTCCACCGCGTCATCGCGCTCGATGCGCTCGATCACCTCGCGCAGGTGGCGCTCCAGGTAGTTGCCGGGATTGACGGAGAGGGTCGAGTCGTCCACCGGCGCGCCGTCGCTGATCACCATGAGGATGCGGCGCTGCTCGCGGCGCGCGAGCAGCCGCTGGTACGCCCACCACAGCGCCTCGCCGTCGATGTTCTCCTTGAGGATGCCCTCGCGCAGCATGAGCCCGAGGTTGCGGCGGGCGCGGCGCCACGGGGTGTCGGCCGTCTTGTAGACGATGTGCCGCAGGTCGTTGAGCCGCCCGGCGTGGGGCGGCTTGCCGGCCGCGAGCCAGCGCTCGCGCGAGGAGCCGCCCTTCCAGGCGCGGGTGGTGAAGCCCAGGATCTCCGCCTTGACCCCGCAGCGCTCCAGGGTGCGGGCGAGGATGTCGGCGCTGATGGCCGCGAGCGTGATGGGGCGCCCGCGCA
Organism: uncultured Ectothiorhodospiraceae bacterium; assembly: GCA_964608875.1. Lineage (GTDB taxonomy): Bacteria > Pseudomonadota > Gammaproteobacteria > HK1 > HK1 > JAJDXW01. The sequence goes on along the minus strand of CAZSPS010000228.1, from coordinate 15,548 downwards.
TCGAGCCCGAGTTGTCGATGAGCAAGGTCACCACCGTGTCGCGGAACTCGGTGTCCTTCTCCTGCTTGTAGCTGAGCGGGTGCATGGGGTTGGCCACCACCCGCGCGAGCCGCGCCGCGTCCAGCAGGCCTTCTTCGAGGTCGAACAGCCACGCGCGCGACTGGCGCGCCAGCAGGCGGCGCTGCAGGCGGTTCGCGAGCCGGGCGATGACCTGGTGCAGGTGCGAGAGGTGCTGGTCGAGCTGGGTGCGAAGGCGCCCCAGCTCCTCGGCGTCGCAGAGCTCGCCCGCCTCCGCCACCTCGTCGAACTCCGTGGTGAAGGCGCGGTACGCCTCCGCGCCCGGCTCGTTGCGGCCCGAGAACGGGGAGGGCGGCTGGTGGTCGGGGTCGGCGTCGTCCTCGCCGAGCGCGGAGAGGCTGCGGTCCGTCTCGTCCAGCTCCGCCCGCTCTTCGCCGGCCTCGCCGCCCGCCTCCTCTCCCTCCATCTCCTCGCCCTGGTCCGGGTCCGAGGCGAGCGTGTCGGCATCGCTCTCGCCCGGCTCCTGCTCGCCGTCCTCGGTGTCGTCGCTCTCGCCGGTCTCGCTGCCTTCCTGCTGGCGGTCGTCGTCCTCGGCGAGTCCCAGCACCCGCAGCAGGTCGCGCGAGCGGTCCGCGAACTCGCGCTGGTCCTCGATGGTCTGCGACAGCTCCCTCAGGCCGGGCTCGACCTTCGGACCCAGCACCGGCCGCCACAGCTCCACCATGCGCTTCGCCGACGGCGGCGGCGGCTCGCCCGTCAGCGCCTCGCGCGCCAGCAGCCGCAGCACCTCGGGCAGGGGCGCGTGCTCGCCCTGCACGATCTCCGCGTAGCCGCGCGACTGGCAGTGGTTCTCGAGGGCGGCGCCGAGGTTCTCGCGCACCCCCGCCATGTGGCGCGCGCCCAGGGTCTCGCAGCGCACCTGCTCGAAGGCGTCGAACACCGCCCGCGCGTCCTCGTCTCCGGGCGCGCGCGCGCGGTGGATGCGGGGGTCGTGGTGGCGCCGGCGCAGCGCCGCCGCGTCGGCCTCGCCCCGGATGCGGGCCGCTTCCTCGCGGTCGATGCGGGCGCCCGGCGCGGGCAGGGTGACGGTGTCGCCGGTGATGGAGGGCTGGGAGGGGCCGAACTGCACGTCGAGGCGGGGGTCGTGCGCCAGCGAGCGGGTGGCCGCGGCGGTCACGAAGCGGAAGTGGTCGACGGGGGATTCGCGTCCCGCCACCGCTCAAGCGCCCGCCTGCGCCAGCGCGCCGTCGGGCAGCTCGGCGCCGAAGCACCGCTGGTAGTACTCCGCCACCACGGGCCGCTCCACCTCGTCGCACTTGTTGAGGAAGCTCAACCGGAACGACAGTCCCACGTCGTCCCCGAAGATGGCCGCGTTCTCGGCCCAGGTGATGACCGTGCGCGGGCTCATGACGGTCGAGATGTCGCCGCTCATGAAGCCCGAGCGGGTCAGGGCCGCGAGCTGGACCATGGAGTGGATGGCAGCGCGCCCCTTCTCGGAGTCGTAGCCCGGCAGCTTCGACAGCACGATGTCCACCTCGGCGTCGTGCTCGAGGTAGTTGAGCGTGGTGACGATGTTCCAGCGGTCCATCTGGCCCTGGTTGATGGGCTGCGTGCCGTGGTAGAGGCCCGTGGTGTCGCCGAGCCCGATGGTGTTCGCGGTCGCGAACAGCCGGAACGACGGATGGGGGTGCAGCACGCGCGACTGGTCGAGCAGGGTGAGGCGGCCCTCGGACTCCAGCACCCGCTGGATGACGAACATCACATCGGGGCGGCCCGCGTCGTACTCGTCGAACACGATGGCGGTGGGGTTCTGGAACGCCCACGGCAGCATCCCTTCCCGGAACTCGGTGACCTGCATGCCGTCGCGGATGACGATGGCGTCCTTGCCCACGAGGTCGATGCGCGAGATGTGGCTGTCGAGGTTGACGCGCACGCATGGCCAGTTGAGCCGCGCGGCCACCTGCTCGATGTGGGTGGACTTGCCGGTGCCGTGGTAGCCCTGGATCAGCACCCGGCGGTTGTGGGCGAAGCCCGCGAGGATGGCGAGGGTGGTGGTGGGGTCGAAGCGGTAGCTGTCGTCCAGGATTGGGACGAACTCGCTCGGCTCGCTGAACGCCGGCACGTCCAGCTCGCTGTCGATGCCGAAGGTCTGCCGGACCGAGATCCGGATGTCGGGCACCCCGCCGTTCGGAGCGGGCGCCGAAGTGCCGTTCGCCGTCATGCCGCCGTGTCTCGCGATCCGGTGTCCGGGCCTATTCTAGCCCGCATCGTGCGGCGTTGCGCACCGCGGCGGGTCCGATCCGCGGCGCGCCGGGCCGCCGATCAGGGGGCCGCCGGGCGGGCGATGCCGGCCTGTTCGACGATGGCGGGGATGAGCGCGTCGCGCCCGAGGGTCATCAGGTGCACCCCCTGGCACAGCGACTCGAGCCCGGCCACGGTGCGGGCGGCGATGGCCGCGCCGGCCGCGCCCGCCGCGTCTCCGTCCCCGTCCCCGCCCGCATCCTCGGCGCGCCCGACCTCCTCGATGAGCGCTTCCGGCACCTCGATGCCGTACACGTGCTCGTTGAGGTAGCGGGCCATGCGCACCGACTTCAAGGGGATGACCCCCGCGATCACCACCGCCCGCGCGTCGCCGAGACGTTCGAGCCCGCGCGCGAAGCGTTCGAACGCCGCCAGGTCGTACACCGCCTGGGTCTGGAAGAAACGGGCGCCGGCCTCGATCTTGGCCGCCATCCGCGCCAGCTCGCCGTCGAGGTCCGGGTTGCCGGGGTTGACCACCGCGCCGAGGCAAAGGTCCGGCGCCCCCTTGAGCGCGTTGCCGGCGAGGTCGCGCCCCTCGGTGAGCCCCTGGGCGGCGGCGATGAGGTCCGCCGAGCCGAGGTCGAACACCGCCTTGGCGTCGGGGTGGTCCCCGTTCGCGGGCGAGTCCCCGGTCATCAGCAGCACGTTGGAGACCCCGAGGGCGGACGCGGCCAGCAGGTCGCCCTGGATCGCGATGCGGTTGCGGTCGCGCGCGGTCATCTGGACGATGGGCTCGACCCCGGCGTCGAGCAGCCGCCGCGCCGCGCCGGCCGGGGCCATGCTCATGCGCGCGTTGTGCGAGTCGGTGAGGTTGAAGGCGTCCACGGCGCCGGCGAGACGGCGCGCCGCCGCGACCATCGGTTCGAGATCGACGCCCTTCGGCGGGTTCAGCTCGCTGGTGACGAGAAACCGGCCCGACTCGGCAAGGTCGGTGAGCTTGGGCATGGAGGCGTGCTTCCTTCTTCGGGGAGGGGGCGGCGCTCGAGCACCGAGAACGCGATGGACAGCAGGGGCGGCACGATCGCCAGGGTCAGCACGGCGGACAGGGCGAGCCCGCCCACCACCACCGAGCCGAGCCCCCGGTACAGCTCCGAGCCCGCGCCCGGGAACAGCACCAGGGGGAGCATGCCGAACACCGAGGTCAGGGTGGACATGAAGATCGGCCGGATGCGGTTGCGGGTGGCGGCGACGATCGCGCCGGCCGGGTCCATGCCTTCGCCGCGCAGGTGGTGCAGGGCCTGGTGCACGAGCAGGATGGCGTTGTTGACCACGATGCCGATGAGGATCACGAACCCGAGCATGGTGAGCATGTCGAGCGCCTGGTACTGGTAGAGGTTGAGGACCGCGAGCCCGCCCACCGCGCCGGCCGTGGCGAGCGGCACCGACAGCACGATGAGCGCCGGGTAGACGAAGCTCTCGAACAGGATCGCCATCACCAGGTACACGATGACGAGCGCCAGCAGGAGCTGCCACTTCATGGCCGTGCGCGCCGCGGTGAGCTTGTCGGCGGTGCCGGAGAGCCCCATGCGCACCCCGTCCGGCAGCCCCTCGGCGGCGAGCGGCGCGATGATCCGCCCGCGCACGACGTCCATCGCCTCTTCGAGGGTCATGGCGGCGGGCGGGCGCATCTCCAGGGTCACGGTGCGCAGCCGCTCGCGGTGCAGGATCTCGGTGGGGCCGGACGTGACCTCCACCCGCGCCAGCGAGCGCACGGGCAGGATGGCGCCGGAGCGCGCCACCACGGGCAGGTTCTCGATCTGCTGGGTATGGTCGCTCGGGGGGCCCGCGAGCACGAAGTCGAGGCGCTTGCCGTCGACCGTGACCTCCGTCACCCGCAGCCCGTCGTTGAAGACGTCGACCGCCTCGCCCAGCTCGCGCACGCTGACCCCGCTGTCCGCGAGGCGGGCGCGGTCGGGCACGATGCGCACCTCCGGGGCGCCGAGCTCGAGCCCCGGCCGCGGGCGCACCTGGGTGCCGCCGGAGCGGGGGAGGACCTCCGCGACCCGGCCCATCGCCTTGCGCGCGGTCTCCATCAGGACCTCGAGGTCCGGGCCCTGGATGTCGAGGTCGATGCGCTTGCCGCCGCCGATGGTGCGCCCGAAGAGCGAGGGCTGGCTCACGAAGCCGTAGGTGCCGGGCTCGCGGAACACCGGCCGCGAGAGCACCGGCACCAGCTCGCCCGCGCGCTCGGGGTCGTCGCTGGTCGCCCCGACGAAGGTGCGCGAGGGGGTGGCGACGAAGAAGAAGTTGTCGATCCCGGGCGGTGGCCGGCCCTCGCCGCCGCTGCCGCCGCCGCCCGCCGGCGCCTGCGCCTGCGCCTGTCCCGCACCGCCCCCGGCCGCCGCCGGCGGCGCCGCGGCGTGCGCCGACGTCCAGTGCGGGCGCACCGCCCGCTCCACGTCGCGCGCGATGTCCGTGGTGGTCTCGAGGTTGTACCCCGGCGGCGGCAGGATGACCCCGAACACGAGGTTCCGGTTGCCCTCGGGCAGGTATTCGAGCTTGGGTAGGAAGTGCCAGGTGGCGAAGCTGGCCGCGCCGCACACCAGCACCACGATGGCTGCGGCGGCGAGGCGCGAGCGCGCCACCAGGCGGGCGTAGCCGACGACCGCCCGCGCGAAGCCGCGCCCGGCGGCGTCGATGCCCGGCAGCGCCAAGCCGCGCCCGCCGGAGTTCGCCAGCAGCCGGCTCGCAAGCGCCGGGATGACGGTGACCGCGACCAGCAGCGAGAGCAGCACCGCCACCGAGATCGCCACCGCGATGTCCCGGAACAGCTGCCCCACCTCGAGCTTCAGGGTGAGGATGGGGATGAACACCATGACCGTGGTCAGGGCCGACACCAGCACCGCGCCCCACACCTGGCTCGCGCCGCGGCGGGCCGCCTCGCGCGCCGGCATGCCCGTCTCGCGCAGCCGGTAGACGTTCTCCAGCACCACGATGGCGGCGTCCACCACCATGCCGACCGCGAACGCGAGCCCGGCGAGGGAGATGACGTTGATGGAGCGCCCGAGCGCGGCCATGGCGACGAACGAGCCGACGATGGACACCGGGATCGCGAGCACCACCGTGGTCGTCGCCCGCAGCGAGCGCAGGAAGACGAGGAGCACGATGGCGGCGAGGATGCCCCCCACGTACACGTTCTGCTGCACGAGATCGATGGCGGAGTCGATGTACACCGTCTCGTCGTAGACCTGGCGCAGCGTGAGCCCGGCCGCATCGACGGGCCCCGCCCGCAGCTCGGCCACCGCCTCGCGCAGCCCCTCCATGGTCTCGATGACGTTGGCCCCGATCTCGCGCTTCACGCTCACGGCCATCGACGGGGTGCCGAGGTGGCGGATGCGCGCGCGCGGCTTCTGGTGCGCGAAGCGCACGTCCGCCACGTCCGCCACCGTCAGCCGCGAGACCCGGCCGGTCGCCGGGTCGCGCAGGGTGCGAAGCAGCACCCGGCCCACGTCCTCGACCGATTCCACCGCGCCCTCGGTGCGCACCACGTACCGGCGCTTGCCTTCCTCCACCTCGCCCGCGCTGATGGCCGCGTCCGCCCCCCGCAGCCGCGCCAGCACCTCGCCCAGGGTGAGGCGGTAGCGGGCGAGCCTCAGGGGGTCGATCTCCACGCGCAGCTCGCGCCGGCTGGTGCCGTAGATGTCCACCCGCCCGACCCCGGACACGCGCTCGAGCCGCTCGCGCACCACGTCCTCGGCGAACTCGCCGAAGGTGTGGATGGGCCGATCGACCCCCGGCTTCGCGCGCAGCACGAGCCAGGCGATGGAGTTGTCCTCGCTGCCCGAGGTGCGCAGCTCGGGCTCGCTCGCCTCCGACGGATACCCCGACACCCGGTCGAGGCGGTTCGCGACCAGCAGCAGCGCCTTGTCCATGTCCATCGAGACGTTGAACTCGAGGGTCACGCGCCCGCGCCCGTCCTCGGACGCGCTGCGGATGGAGGCGAGCCCCTCGAGCCCCTTGAACGCCTCTTCCTGGCGGTTGACGATCTCGCGCTCCACCTCGGCCGGCGAACCGCCGCGCCAGCTGGTGGTGACGGTGATGACCGGGCGCACCACGTCGGGGGTGAGCTGGATCGGGATGGTGGTGAGGGCGAGCGCCCCGAACAGGGTCACCATGAGCACCACGGCGACGACCGCGATGGGCCGCTCGATGGCGTAGCCGATGAGGTTCATGGGATGAGGTCCGTGGGGGGCGGGGTGCGGTACGGGGTGCGGGAGTTCAGGATCCGGACTCGAAGCGGATGGCCTGGCCGGGGGCGATGCGCTCGTTGCCCCGCACCACCACCAGCTCGCCGACGGCGAGCCCTTCGAGCACCACGAAGCGGCTTCCCACCGCTTCGCCGATCCGCACCGGCCGCGCCTCCGCCCGCGCCTGCGGCGGCTCGCCCTGCACGACGTACACCAGCGAGCGCCCGCGCCGGCTGATGACCGCGTCCTTGTGGACCGACGCCACCACGCCGCGCCCCGCGATGGGGACCCGCACCACGACCGACTGGTTGACGGCGGGGCTCGCGCCGCCGTCCGGGGCGAAGCGGGGGGCGAAGCGCACCGGGCGGGTGCGGGTGAGGGGGTTCTCGTCCGGCACCAGCGCGCGCACGGCGGCCGGGTGCACGCTCCCGTCCTCGAGCTCGAAGAGCACCTCGGTCCCGGGCGCGAGGCCCGCGAGACGGTCGGCCGGCACGTCGGCCTCGATCTCGAGATGCCGGTCGTCCACCAGGGTCGCCACCGGGTCGCCGGCCTTCAGGTAGCCGCCGCGCGCCACGTGGCGGGCGGTCACCACGCCCGCGTAGGGCGCCCGCACGAGGGTGCGGCCGAGCTCGATCTCCGCCATCTCGCGCCGCACGCGGGCGCGCTCGAGCGCGGCCTTGGCCTCGCCCACTCGGCTCTCGCGGCGCACCCGCTCCTGCGTGCCGTCGTCGTAGGCGGCCTTGGAGAACGCGGCCGATCCCTTGAGCCGCTCCAGGCGCTCCACCTCCTGGCGCACCAGCACCAGCTCGGCTTCCGCGGTGCGCACGCGCGCCGCCTCGAACGCCTCGTCCGCCCGCCCCTGGGCGACGGCGGCCTCGGGCAGGTCGCGGGCGAGGGCGGCGAGCACGCCGCCCGCCTCCACGCGCTCGCCGACGCGCACGCGGACCTCCGCCACGGGGCCGCCGATGGCGGCGGCCACCGCACCGTGCTCGCGCGCCACCACCCGTCCCACCACGGGCACGGTCTGGGCGATCGGCTCCTCGCGCACGGGGTTGACCTCGACCAGCGCGGGCCGCCCGCCGGACTGGGCCGCGGCCGGCCCCGCAGGCGCCGCCGCCGCGGCGAGCGCGGCGAGGACGGCGAGGGCGGGCACGCCGGACAGGGAAGAACGGGACACGGACATGCATCCGCCTCCGCACGTTGCAGGGGCGGGGATTCTAGCGCGTGCGGCGGCCATGCGGCCCGCCCGGCCCGCCGCGGCTCAACGCCCGCCGCGCGCCCGCGGGTCCAGCGTCTCCTGCAAGGCGTCGCCGAGCCGGTTGACGGAGAGCACGGTGAGGAAGATGAGCGCCCCCGGCAGCACGGCCAGCATCGGGGCGGCGGCCATCAGCTCCTGCGCGTTGCTCAACATGTTGCCCCAGCTCGGCAGCGGCGGCTGGACCCCGAGCCCGAGGAAGCTCAGCACCGATTCGAGCAGGATGACCTGTCCGGCGGACAGGGTGGCGGCCACGAGCAGCGGCGAGGCGACGTTCGGCAGCAGGTGCACGGTCATGATCCGCACCGCGCCCGCGCCCGCGGCCACCCCGGCCCGCACGTAGTCGCGCTCGCGCACGCTCAGCACGGCGCCGCGCACCAGCCGGGCCGAGGGCGGCCACCCGAACAGGGCCACGATGACCACGATGCGCGCGAGGCTCGCCGACTCCGACCCGGCCCAGGCTTCCGGCACCCCCGCCTTGGTGAGGTCGATGGCCGCGAGCACGATGAGGAGCGGCAGGAGGGGGGCGGCCGACACCCCGTCCGTGATCCGCATGAGCACGGCGTCGATCCAGCGCCCGAAGTAGCCGGCGGCGAGGCCGACCGCCGCCCCGATGGCGGCCGCCCCGAGCGCGCCCGCGATGCCGACCGCGAGCGACACCCGGCCGCCGTAGAGCAGGCGCAGGGCGAGGTCGCGGCCGAGCTCGTCGGTGCCGAGCCAGTGCACGGCGGAGGGGCCTTGCAGACGTGCGAAGAGGTCGACCGCGAACGGGTCCGCGCCGCTCGCAGCCCCGAAGAGCGGCGCGGCGGCGCAGGCGGCGGCGAGCGCGGCCAGCACCGCGCCGGCCGCGAGCCCCCGCCGCCGCCGGCTTGCGCGCGTGCGCCTCACCGGTAGGTGACGCGCGGGTCGAGCCACGCGTAGGCGAGGTCGGCCAGCAGGCTCGCGAGCAGGGTCACCCCCGCCGCCAGCAGGAGGGCCGCGAGCGCGAGGTTGAAGTCGTTGCCCATGATGGCGTCGTAGACGAGCCTGCCCATGCCCGGCCACGCGAACACGGTCTCCGTGACCAGGGCGCCCGACATCAGCGTCCCCATGTCGAGCGCGATCACGGTGGTGACCGGGATCATGGCGTTGCGCACGGCGTGGCCCGCGACCACCCGCACCGGCCCCGCGCCCTTGGCCCGGGCGGTGCGGACGTAGTCCTGGCCGAGCGCCTCGATGAGCGAGGCGCGCATGAAGCGCACGTGCCCGCCGGCGGTGGCGAAGACGAGGGTGGCGGCGGGCAGCGCCAGGAACTCGAGGCGCGCGCCGAGCCCGCCCCCTGCGAGCGCGCCGGTGCCCCCGGCCGGCAGCCATCCGAGCGTCACCGCGAACACCATGATGAGGACCAGGGCGAACCAGAACACCGGCACCGACACCCCCGCGAGCGCCACGAGGTTGATGGCCCGGTCGTACCAGGAGAACGGCTTGGCCGCCGCCACGGTCCCGGCCGGCAGGGCGATGGCGAGCGCGAGGGCGAAGCTCGTCCCGAGCAGGACCAGGGTGTGGGCGAGGGCCGGGCCGAGGACCTCGGGCACCGGCGCCGCGTAGAGGCGCGAGTACCCGAGATCGCCGCGCACGGCGTGCGTGAGCCACGTCCACCAGCGTTCCGCGATGGGCCGGTCGAGCCCGTAGAGGGCCTTCAGGCGCGCCGCGTCCTCGGGGGCGAGGTCCGGGTCCGCCGACACCATGAGGTCGATGGGGTCGCCCGGCATGAGCCCGATGAGCCCGTACACCGCGAACGACATGACGAGGAGGACCACCGCCCCCTGCCACAGCCGGCCGAGGACGAGCCGGGTCACCGCGCGCGCTCCGCTCCGCTCACCCGCCCGGGCGCGGCCGGCGCTGCCGGGAGGCCGGGACGAGCAGGCTCGCGGCGAACGCCGCGCACGCCACGAGCACGATGGCGGGTCCCGCCGGCACGTCCCATGCGAGCGAGCCGGCGAGCCCGGCGGCCACCGAGAGGACGCCGATGGCCGTGGCCGCCAGGGCCATCCGCTCGGGCGTCGCCGCCAGGCGGCGCGCGGCGGCGGGGGGCACGATCACCAGCGCCACCACCAGCAGCATGCCCACGATCTTCATGCCCACCGCGATCACCGTCGCGAGCAGGAGCACGAGCAGCAGGCGCACCCGCTCCACCGGCACTCCCTCGACCGCGGCGAGGTCCGGGTTCACGGTCACCGACAGCAGGTTGCGCCATTGCCACGCGAGCGCGGCGAGCGCGGCGGCGGCGGTCGCGAAGATGAACCACAGGTCGACCGGGCCGACCGAGAGGACGTCGCCGAACAGGTAGCCGACGAGGTCCACCCGCAGCTCCTCCATGAAGGCGATGAGCACGAGCCCCGCCGCCAGGACCCCGTGGGCCAGCACGCCGAGCAGGGCGTCGGGGGAGACCAGCCGCTGGCGTTCGAGCAGCATCAGGGCGGTCGCGATGAGGAGGCAGACCGCGACCACGGCGGCGGTCGGCTCCACCTCGAGCAGGAAGCCGAAGGCGACCCCGAGGAGCACGGCGTGCGCCAGCGCCGCGCCGAAGTACGCCATGCGCCGCCACACGATGAAGCAGCCGACCGGGCCGGCCGCGAGCGCGACCCCGATGCCGCCGGCGAGCGCACGCAAGAAGAAGTCCTCCATCAAGGGCGCCCGCCGGACGCGGGCGGGCCGTCCGAGGCGGGGCCGCCGGCGCCGGGGCCGATCGGCACCGGCTCGCCGAACTCGTCGTGGCTGTGGTCGTGCGCGTGCCGGTAGACGGCGAGCGTGTCGGCCACGTGCGAGCCGAACAGGGAGACGAACCGGGGGTCGCGGGCGACCGCGCGCGGGTGACCGGTGCAGCACACGTGGCGGTTGAGGCACACCACGGTGTCGGTCGCGGCCATCACCAGGTGCAGGTCGTGCGAGACCAGCAGCACCCCGCAGCCGTAGCGGTCCCGGATGGTCGCGATCAGCCGGTAGAGCTGGGCCTGGCTGGTGACGTCGACCCCGGCGAGCGGCTCGTCGAGCACCAGCAGCTCGGGCTCGCGCAGCAGCGCGCGCGCGAGCAGCACGCGGTGCAGCTCGCCGCCGGAGACCTCGGTCAGGGGGTGGTGGAGGATGGCGCCGGCGCCGACTTCGGCCAGCAGCGCCTCGAGACGCCGGCGCGGCGCCGGCGCGCCGAGGGTGAGGAAGCGCCGCACCGTCATCGGCAGTATCGGGTCCCGGTACACGTGCTGCGGGGAGTAGCCGATGCGAAGCCCCGGCGCGCGCGCCACCTCGCCCCGGTCCGGGCGCAGGATGCCGAGCAGCACGCGCAGCAGCGTCGTCTTGCCGGCGCCGTTGAGCCCGATGAGGGTCACGATCTCGCCGGCCCGGACGGCGAGGTCCACGCCCTCGAGCACGCTCCGCCGTCCGAAGCCGACGCTCACCCCCCGCGCCTCGACCAGCGGCCCGGCGCGGCCGGCCCCGGCGGGGCGGGCCGCCGGCGCTACGGCTCCCGCCGCCATTCCTCGATCCACAAGGTAGAGGGGAACTGGTGGCCGGTGGGGCGCACCCCGGCGAGCCACTTCGGCCGGATCCAGGCGCCGGCCCGGAAGTAGAGCGGCAGGTCGGGCAGCTCCTCGGCGTACAGGACCTGCAGCTCGGCCCACAGCGCCCGGCGCCGCTCGAAGTCCAGCTCCTCCTCGATGGCGTCCACGAGCCGGTCCATCTCCGGGTTCGCGTAGCCCCCGACGTTGTTGCCGCTCCAGCCGTTGTCCGCGTTCGGGACCTCCTGCGAGTGCAGGGTCCCGCGCGGGGCCGACTCCGGCGCGGAGACCCAGGCGAACATCGCGAGCCCGGTGAACTTGCGCCGGGCCACGGTGTCGCCGAAGAACACCCGCGCGGGCTCGTTGCGGATGCGCGCGTCCACCCCGAGCGTGCGCCACTGGCTCTGGATCACCTGCTGGACCCGCTCGCGCGTGCGGTCGCCGGCGGTGGTCATGAGCTCGATCCGGAGCGGCGTCCCGCCGCGGTTGCGCCGCACCCCGTCGCCCTCGCCGCCGAGGGTCCAGCCGGCCGCGTCGAGCAGAGCGGCGGCGGCGCGCGGGTCGTAGCCGTAGCGGGGCACGTGCTCGTGGTACGTCCGGTCGAGCGGGCTCACGTTGGTGTGGGCGACCGGCTGGCGCCCCCCGAACAGCCGTTCGCTGATGGCCTCGCGGTCGAGCCCCAGCACCAGCGCGCGCCGCACCCGCCGGTCGGCGAGGGCGGGGTGGCCGAAGTGGGGGGTGAGGTGCTCGTAGATGAGGCCCGGGTGGTACTCGACCACGAACCGCCCGCCGCTGCCGCCGTGGCGCTGCTCGAAGGCGATGGCCTGGTCGATGGGGAGCCCCAGCTCGCCCGCCACGTAGTCCACCGTGCCGGAGAGCAGGTTCGCCTCGAGCGCCGCCGTGTTGCCGATGGCGCGCACGACGATGCGCTCGAAGTACGGCTCGCGCCCCCACCAGTGGGGGTTGCGCTCGAACACGAGGTGCGAGCCGCGCGCCACCTCCGCGATGCGGTAGGGCCCGTGGTAGAGGCCGGGGGTGGTGGGGGCGGTGTCGTAGAGGGTGCGGTTGCGGTAGGCGGCGGGGCCGGCTTCGAACACGGGGCGCTCCAGGTGCGCCGGCAGGAGGCTCAGGGCGCCGACGGTGGGATAGTCGTAGTGGAGCCGGTCGTAGTGGACGGTGTAGCGGCGCTCGTCGTGCACGTCGATGGAGCGGATGCGGCGGTACTCGGAGTGGGCCGCGACCCCGGACTCGGGGTGGCGTCCGACCTCCCAGGTGAAGACCACGTCGCGGGTGGTGATGGGCGTGCCGTCGTCCCACTTCGCGCGCGCGTCGAGGGCGTAGCGCACCGCCATGCCCCGCCCGCCGCCCGGCAGCGGCTCGACGGCGGCGCTCCCGGCCTCGAGCGACGGCACCTCGGTGCACAGCATGCACGCGGGCTTCCAGTCGTGGTCGTAGACCATCACCGGGCGTCGCGCGAGCCCGAGCGAGTAGCTCTTGGCCAGCATCGAGTCGATGTTGGGATGCAGGGTCGAGGGGAACTGCGTGATGCCGATGACGAGCTCGCGCTCGCCGCTCGCGGCGGCCGTGGCGGCGACGCCGCCGATGCCGCCCGCGCAGGCGAGCCCGGCGGCGAGGATGCCGAGGACCCGCCCGAGACCGTACCGCCGCATGGAGCACCCCCCGGAAGACACGCCGATAGTGTAGCCCCCGTCCTCGCGCCCGCATCGCCGCGCACCGCTCGCGCCCGCCGCCGGGGGGCGGCCTTCGCCGGCCCTCGTCCGTGCGGCCCGCCGGGGCGGCGAAGGCCGGGCCGCCGCCCGGTATCATGGCGCCGGCCCGCGGCCCGCGGGGCGCGGGCGGGGTGGGGCGGGACACCCTGGGTGAGATCTACTTCCCCGTTGCCGTCACCGTCCTCTTCGTCCTCGGTCGCGGCGACTGGCTGCTCTACGTCGTACCGATCCTCACGCTGACGCTGGCGGACGCCGTCGCGGCCCTGGTGGGAGTTCGCTACGGGCTGTTCCAGTACCAGACCCCGGAGGGGAAGAAGAGTCTCGAGGGGTCTCTCGCGTTCTTTCTTGTGGCATTCTTCAGCGCCCACCTTCCCCTTCTGCTCCTGACGGAGACGGGCCGGGCCGAGGCCGTTCTCATCGCGGCGATCCTCGCGCTCCTCGTCATGATGCTCGAGTTCATTTCGTGGCGGGGGCTCGACAACCTCCTGATCCCTCTCGGCGCCCACGCCTTTCTGCGCCTCTACCAGGACTCGGACACCCGGCTTCTCCTCGCTCACCTCCTGGCCGCCGCGCTCATGGTGGTCTTCACACTGGCCTGGCGGCGTCGCAGCAGGCTGGACGACAGCGGGCTGGTCGGGGGCGCCCTCTTCGGCTTCGCCGCCGCCACGCTCGGCGGTTGGCTGTGGTTTCTCGGACCGTTCCTCTTTTTCCTCGCCATGAGCCTGGTCTGGCCGCGCTCGACGGACGATCGGCCCCACACGGTCTACGACATACTCTCGGCGACGGCCGCCGGGATGTGCTGGCTGTTCGCCTATTCCGTCACCGGGAAGGAGTGGCTGCTCATTCCCTTCACGGGCTCGTTGGCGTCCCAGCTGACCCTGTACGGAGTCGCGCGGATCGCGCACCAACCCGACCTTGGATCACCTCTGCGGCGTCTGCTCGGCGACACCGGGCTCGGTTGGCTCGTTGTTCACTGCCCGGTCCTGCTCATCCTGTTCGTCGGTGGTGCCGGGGTGGAGGGGGCCGAGTGGGGTGTTCCGGGCCTGCTGATCGATCTCGGCCTCGGTCTGCTGGCGGTCAGTCTCACGGGGGTGGTCTTCTACCTGCTGGTGCCGCGAATCTACGGTCCACCCCTCCACGAGGGTGCTATCAAACCCACTGTCGTCGTCCTGGGCGCCGTGTCCTCGGTCGTGGCGGGGCTGCGTTGGCTGGTTTAACCCGTGGACGGAATCTCCCGGGCATTCGAGCGACGATGCATCCAGGCCGGACCGCTTCGCTCACCTGCTCACACTGTAATGAGAACTTTACAAAATGTCATGTGTAGTATACATGCCATTGCCGTCAGTCTCATTCTTCCCCCTGCTGACTCGAGCGCACAGTCGATTGAAGACGCCAGATCCGCCTTCGCGGACGGCCGCTTCCTGGAAGCCGCGGATTCCGGCGAAGCCCTGGCGACCTCCGATGGCTACACCCTGGCGGCGCAGGCGCTCGCGGTATACGCCCACTACGAGGCGACGGACGAGGAATGGGACGAGGTCATCGAACGCGCAATGCGCATGGGCGAGGAAGCCGTGCGCGCCGATCCGGCAAACCCCGAGGCACACTGCCAGTACGCCCACGCCGTCGGCCGGTATGCTCAGGGAGTGGGAACGCTCACCGCGCTTCGCAAGGGACTCGCGGGCAAGGTTCGCGATGCGCTCGAGGCGGCGCTTGCCATCGACCCCGACTACCCCGGTGCGCACCTGACTCTCGGCGGCTGGCACGCAGACGTCGCAGCGGCGGGATTCCTCGCCCGCAGGATCTACGGCGCCAACCGAGAGGATGCCGTCTACCACTACGAGCGCGCGCTGGAACTGGTCCCCGATTCGAAGATCCTGCTGTACGAATACGGGTCCAGACTGCCTGAACTCGATGAAGAGAGTGGCGGGGAGCGCGCCTTGGAGATGCTGGAGAAGGCACTTTGGCTCCCGGTGCGGGATGCCTACGAGGACTACATCCACCTGGACATTCTGGACGGCCTGGACGCATTGTCGGGCGGGTAGGGTTCTGCCGGAACGGTCCGCCGAATCGGCAACGGTCGGCCCGGTTGTTGCATCTTCGGTGTATGGAGACCGGACCCCGAACGCACGCGCCGGCGACCGGCGTCAGGCACCGATGACGATCACGACGACGACGATCTCACCCTGGCAGTCCCGTGGATAGAGCCCCGCGAGCACCGAGAGCGGCGAGGCGCCGGGCCGGCAAGGCGCGACGAAGGGCCAATAACAGGGCTATTGGGCTGAGGAGCAGCGCAGAGCGCAGCCTTGGAGTCATCTGATGTATGCTAAACATGACATGATGTAATGTTGTCTTTACGTTGCGGAAGAGTGGGGCGAAGCGTCCAGGCCGGATGCATCGCCGGTCGAATGCCGCGGGGATCTTGTCCACGGGCTCCTACCGCGACGGAGTATCCGCCGTGCCCAGAATCCCGCCGAGCAGCGACGCATCCAGGTTGCCGCCCGAGAGGACCGCGCAGACGTGTCGG
>CAZSPS010000227.1:0-1734 GCA_964608875.1 uncultured Ectothiorhodospiraceae bacterium | reverse complement strand
CTGAGCGGCTGCACCCAGAACACGAGCCACGCGGCGCCGCCGATGTGGCTCTACGGGGCCGCGGTCTTCGCCGCCGCGTGGCTCGTGTTCTGGGTGCAGCCGCTCAGCGTGCGCGGGGTCCTGCCGGTCCTCGGCGGCTCGCCCGCGGTGTGGAACACCGCGATGGTGTTCTTCCAGGCGGCGCTGCTCGGCGGCTACGCGCTCGCCCACCTGCTCGCCCGCAGGGCTTCCGCCGCCGGGCAGCTCCTGGTGCTCGGGGTGCTTTGGGCCGGGGTCGCCCTCACCGCGCCGGCCGGCGAGCTTCGGCTCCTCGGCGAGACACCGCCGGCCGGACTGCCGCCCGCTCTGTGGCTGCTCGGGACCCTCGCGGGCGCACTCGGGCTCGCCTTCGTCGCCGTCTCGTCGCTGACGCCTCTCGTTCAGAGCTGGCTCGCGCGGGCCGGGGCGGGGGCTGCGTCCGCCGACCCCTACTTCCTCTACGCAGCCTCGAACGCGGGCTCGGCCGGGGCGCTGCTCGCGTTCCCGTTCCTCCTCGAGCCGTTCCTGGGGCTGGACCGGCAGGCATGGCTTTGGAGCGCCGCGGCCCTTGCGCTCGCGCCCTTCCTCTTCCTCCTGTGGCGGGCGGCGGTGAGGGGAGACGCCCACGCCCGTGCGACGGTGCCGGTGGGGAGCGGCGACGCTCCGGCCGGGGACGCTTCGGTGTCATCGTACTCCCGGAGCGCCGCACTGCCCGTGGTGCGCATTCTCGCCCTGTCCGCGGTGCCGAGCGCGCTCCTGCTCGCGGTCACCCGCTACCTCACCACCGACGTGGCGGCGGTGCCGCTGCTGTGGATCGTGCCGCTCGCGCTCTACCTCGGCACCTTCGTCCACGCCTTCGCGCGCCGCGCCCTGATTCCGCAACGGCTCCTTGCGCGCTTGGTGGCCCCAGCGCTCATTGTGCTGGCGCTCCTGTACCCGCTCGTCCGCACCGTGCTCGCGTTCGGGCTCGCTCACCTCCTCGTCTTCGCCCTGGTCGCGCTCTGGTGCCACGGGGCCCTGGCGCGGCTCCGCCCGCCAGCAGCGGACCTCACCCGCTACTACCTCCTGGTTTCGACCGGCGGGCTCGTCGGCGGGACGCTCGTCGCGCTGGTCGCACCGCTCGTCTTCACCGACGTCCACGAGTATCCCATTGTGCTTGCGCTGGTGGCCGTTCTGCTTCCGGCGAGGCCGGCGGCTCTACGCCGCGGCCACTGGATTGCCGCCGCCGTCGCGCTCGCAATCGTCGTCGCCAGCCTTGCGGGTGTGTACAGCGGTTTCGTCGCCCATGGCGGGGGCGAAGACATTCCGCGACTCGGGCGCAGCGCGGCCGGGGTACTGATTGCGCTCGCCGCGCCGGCACTGCTCATCCTGCGGGCGCGGCCTGCTCTGCTCGCAGGCGCGCTGCTTGCGGTTTTCCTTACTCCCTCTCTGACCGCACAATTTGCCGGCGACGCGCACATCGCCCGCGAGCGGACCTTCTTCGGGGTGTACCGCATCGTCGAGTCCGAGGGGCTGCGTACCTTCTACCACGGCACCACGATGCACGGTGCGGAGCGACACCACCCGGACGGTACCGTCGACAGCCGGATCACCTACTACGGCGCGGGGACCCCGTACGCCGAGCTGCTCGCGAGCCTCGCGCGCCGCCCCGCTCCGCTCGTCCTCGGCATCGCGGGCCTGGGTACCGGCTCGCTCGCCTGCTTCGCCCGCCCTGGC
>CAZSPS010000226.1:0-2930 GCA_964608875.1 uncultured Ectothiorhodospiraceae bacterium | reverse complement strand
GGCCCGCCACACGCATCCGCATACCGCCGAAGCGATGCCCTGCAAATATGGCAATGCGCCCGTCGGGCGCATTGCCATATTTGCAGGGCATCCCTTCGGCGGTATGGGGATGCGTGTGGCGGGCCTGGCCTGAGCGCCGGTGTCTCTTTCCCCCGGGGATCGCGGGGTCGTTCGTTGGTCGCGCCACCTTTGGCGCACGTTTCGGCGTTCTCGCGCGGGTCGGCCGTGGGCGGGATCGTCGGGCCACGGTTCGTTGTCGCACGGAACGTCACGGCCGTGTGAGGTTGCCGGGCGTGGGGAGGCGTCCGGCCGCCGGGCCGGGCAAGCCGGCCCTTCGGCCCATCGGCGGCGTGTGTCCCGGTGTGTCGGCGTGGGCGGGGATCCCGTGCCGGCACGAGGGGATTGTGTCCGCCGGCGAGGCGTGGCTGATGGCGTGACCGCGGGGAACCCGGCGGCCCGGGCGACCGGGGACCTACCCGGTCGGCGGGATCATGCGGCGTGCGGGTTCCTTGGCCCGGCGCGCCGGCGCATTGGCGGGGCGCGGCCGGCGGCCGCACCCGCCGCCGGATGTCGCGGTCGCGCGAGGCTCGCGGATGCCCCGGCGTCCCGGTTGGCCGGGTGCCTGGCCGGTTGCCGGGGGCGTGGCGGCGAGGAGGCGGCCTCGCCGGTCGCGCGCGGCTCGGTGCCCGCAAGCGGGTTGACCCAGACCTCGCGGGCAGGCTCGGGGGCGAAGACCCGGCCGCCGAACCGGCGCCCCGGGCGCTCCTCGCGCGCCTTGTCGATGACGCCGCAACGCCGACGCAGGATCTCGGCGTCCTCCCCGCGGTGGCGTTGCGGCGGGGTGACGTGGTGCAACGCGCCGTGGCGGTGCCCGTTGTTGTGCCACCCGACGACGGTCCTGGGCCACGCGGCCGCCGCTTGCTTGTGGCGAGGCGCGGTTGATGGCGTGACCGCGGGGAACCCGGCGGCCCGGGCTGGCCGGGGCAGCGCCCGGTCGGCGGGGTCATGCGGCGTGCGGGTTCCTTGGCCCGGCGCGCCGGCGCATTGGCGGGAGCCGGGTTCGCCGACCCGGCGCGGGGCGCGGCCGGCGGCCGCGCCCGCCGCCGGGTGTCGCGCTCGCGGAGCCTCCGGTGTCCCGGTTAGCCGGGTGCCTGGCCGGTTGCCGGGAGCGTGGCGGCGAGGGGGGCGGTCTCGCCGATCACGTGCGGCTCGGTGCCCGGAGGCGGATTGATCCAGACCTCGCGGGCAGGCTCGGGGGCGTGGATCCGGTCGCCGAACCAGCGCTCCGGGTGTAGCGCCCGCGCCCCCTCGATGACGCCGCAACGCCAGCGCAGGATCTCGGTGTCCTCCCCGCGGTGGCGCTGCGCCGGGGTGACGTGGTGCAGCGCGCCGTGGCGGTGCTCGTTGTTGTACCAGCGGACGTTGGCCTGGGCCCACGCGCGCGCCGCCTGCGGGCTGTCGAAGGCCCGAAGCGGGAGGGGCCCGTGGTGCTTCAGCGTGCGGAGCAGGCTCTCCATTTGGGCGTTGTCGTTGCTCACCCCGGCGCGGATGTGCGAGATCCCGGCCCCGATGCGCAGCAGGCAGTCGTACGTGACGTTCGCCCGCATCGCCGACCCGTTGTCGGCGTGCACGGTGAGGGTCCCCGGCGCGACCTCGTGCTCCTCGAACGCCCGCGTGAACAGCGCGACGGCGTGCTCGGCGTCCTGGGTGTCGTGCACCGCCATCGCGACGACCTTCCGG
Organism: uncultured Ectothiorhodospiraceae bacterium; assembly: GCA_964608875.1. Taxonomy (GTDB): domain Bacteria; phylum Pseudomonadota; class Gammaproteobacteria; order HK1; family HK1; genus JAJDXW01. The sequence goes on along the minus strand of CAZSPS010000226.1, from coordinate 1,190 downwards.
CTGAACAGGTCCATCACCACGAACATCGCGTAGAAGCGCCCCCGGACCGCCGTCGGCAACAGGGTGATGTCCCACACCCACACCTGGTTGGGGCCGGTCGCGCACAGCCGCGGCGCCGGCCGCGCCGGCGGCCGCGGCCGCTCCGGCGGGGCGGCGTCCGACCCCGGCGGGGCGGCGCGCAGCGCGCGGCGGATGCGCGTCAGCGTGGCCGCGCTGCACACGTAGGTCCCCTCGTCGGCCAGCGCCGCGACGATGTGCGCCGCCGTCTTGCCGGCGAACCGGGGCTCGGCGAGCGCCGCCTCCGCCTTGGCGCGCTCCGCGTCGCTGAGGCGCGACGCCCGCACGCGCTTGGCGGCGCCCTCCTTGCGCCGGTCCTCGCCGCCGCCCGCGGCCGTCCAGCGCACGTGGGTGCGCACGCTGATCCCGGCGCGCGCGCACGCGGCCTGCAGCGTGGCGCCGTGGCCCCGCGCCTCGTCGATGGCGCGCAACACCTCCCGGCGCTCCCCGGGCGTGGTCTTGCGCCCCTTGCGGCCCGCCGGAGGGGGCCACAGCGCCAGCAACGCCTCGGCCGCGCCCAGCTCCCGCCGGGTGTGGCCCAAGTCGTGCCGGCACGCGACCAGGCTCCGCAGCAACCCGCCGTCCGTGTCGCCCGTGTCGCACGCGCGCCCGACGCGCGCGAGCCGCACCCGCGCCTCCTCCATCTGCCCGTGCGACACCCCGTGCTCGCGGCAGCAGGCCTCCTCCGCCTCGCGCGCCCGCCGGTCGGCGTCCGCCAGCGCCGCCGCCACGCGCGCGCACGGCTCCGGCGGCGGGGCCGCGCCGGCGCCCCCCTCGGCCCCCGCCAGCTCGCGCCGCCACCGCGCCAGCGTGCGACAGCCCACGCCGGTCATCCGGTGAAGGTCACCGATCGTCAGCTGCGGCGACGAGGCCAGAAGCCCCTTCGCGTACGCCGTGCGCAGGTTGGTGTGCCGTCCCATGGCGGTCTCCCCGGTTGGTTGTCGGGCGCGATCATAGCCCGCCACCGGGTGCGCCACGGCGCGGCGCCACGACCCGCGCGGCCAGGCTCACCCCCGCCGCTTGCGCCCCGGCGCCGCGGGACCCGCCACGTGCGCCGCCAGCACGGAGCGGGCCGAGCCCAGAGCCCGGCTGACGCAGTACAGCTCGCGCTCGGCCTCGGCCAGCTGCCGGAG
>CAZSPS010000225.1:0-10446 GCA_964608875.1 uncultured Ectothiorhodospiraceae bacterium | reverse complement strand
GCGTGGGGTGGGCGTGGGCGCGGGCGCGGGTGGAGGCGGGGGAGCTAGCGCCGCTTGCCCCCGAGGCTCACGCACACCAGCACGGCCGCGACCAGCACCGCGGCGACGACGACGACGAGTGCCAGCTCGTCCATGTCCGGTTCTCCCCTGGGTGTCCGGGTTCAGTCCGACGCGCGATCTTGCCGCGGGGCCGGCAGGCGGTCCCGGAGCTTGAGGTAGAGCGGGGTGTAGGCCGCCATCGCCACCAGCGCCCACACCGGATGTCCGCCGAGCTTGTAGGCGCCGTAGGCGACGAGGGCCCCGATCACACCGTAGAAGACGTCGCGCATCGCGCTATTGTGCCGCAAACGGGGGCCGGCCGTCACCGGCGGCGCGCGCGGGCGCGCGCGGCGGGCCGTTTCTGGTACGATGGCCCGCGTCCGGACGAGTCCGCCCGTCACGCGCTGCGGAGGAGGTTGTGCGATGGAGGGTCCGAACGCGAACGGCGGCGCCTCCCTCCGGCGCCAGCACCAGGTGCTCGGCTTCAGCACCTTCGCCTTCACGGTGTGCTTCGCCGTGTGGACCATCTTCTCCATCATCGGCCTTCGCATCAAGCAGGACCTCGGGCTCAACGACACCGAGTTCGGCATCCTGGTCGCCACCCCCATCCTGACCGGCTCGTTGAGCCGCATCTTCCTCGGCATCTGGACCGACCAGTACGGCGGGCGCACCGTCTATGCGCTGCTCATGGCGGTGACGGCGGTCGCCACCTGGATGCTGTCTACGGTCGGCACCTACCCCATGTTCCTCGCCGCGGCCCTCGGGGTGGGGCTCGCCGGCGGCTCCTTCGCGGTCGGCATCGCCTTCGTGTCGCGCTGGTACGAGCGCGAGCGCCAGGGGACCGCGCTCGGCATCTTCGGCATCGGCAACGCCGGCGCCGCGGTCACCAACTTCGCGGCCCCGTTCCTGCTGGTGGCGCTCGGCTGGCAGGCCGCCGCCCAGGTCTACGCCGTGGTGCTGCTGGCGACCGCCGCCATCTTCTACTTCGGCACGAAGGAGGACCCGGTGACCGCGGCGCGCAGGGCGAAGGGCGAGCGCGCGCGCTCGGCGTTCGTGCAGCTCGCCCCCTTGCGCCGGCTGCAGGTGTGGCGGTTCTCGCTCTACTACTTCTTCGTCTTCGGCGCGTTCGTGGCGCTCGCCCTGTGGCTGCCCCGGTACTACGTCGGCGTCTACGGGCTCGACATCAAGACGGCGGGGATGCTGGCCGCCGCCTACGCGCTGCCGGGCAGCGTGTTCCGCGCGCTCGGCGGCTACCTCTCCGACCGCTTCGGCGCGCGCGCGGTGATGTACTGGACGTTCCTCGCCTCGGTCGCGGTGTGCTTCGTGCTGAGCTATCCCTCGACCGACTACACGGTGCAGGGGGTCGAGGGTCCGATCGAGTTCAACATCACCATCTCGCTGCCGGTGTTCGTGGCGCTCACCGTGGTGCTCGGCTTCGTGATGTCGCTCGGCAAGGCGGCGGTGTACAAGCACATCCCCGTCTACTACCCCGAGCACGTCGGCTCGGTCGGCGGGCTGGTGGGGATGATCGGCGGCCTCGGAGGGTTCGTGCTGCCGATCTGCTTCGGGCTGATGAACGACCTCATCGGGGTGTGGACCAGCTGCTTCATGCTGCTGTTCGTGCTGGTGGCCGTCGCGCTCGTGTGGATGCACCTCGCGGTCCGGCGCATGGAGCGCGCGGCGGAGGCGGAGCGCCTCGACCGGCTGCCGCAGCTGCCCGAGCTGCTCGCCCTGCACGGGCCGGAGCACGAGGGGGCGCTCGGCCCCCGGCGGCGCCGGGACGGCGGCGGCTGACGGCCGGCGGCGGGCGGGAACACGGAAGACGGAACGGGAGGAGGGCAGGCCTTGGCGCGGGACATTCGAGGCTGGACGCCGGAGGACGAGGCGTTCTGGAGCGGCGGCGGGCGCGCCGTCGCCAACCGCAACCTCTGGATATCGATCCCGAGCCTGCTCTGCGGCTTCGCGGTGTGGCTCTACTGGGGCATCATCACCGTGCAGATGCTCAACCTCGGCTTCCCGTTCGAGAAGCACGAGCTGTTCACCCTGTCCGCGGTGGCGGGGCTCTCCGGGGCCACCCTGCGCATCCCGAGCACCTTCTTCATCCGGCTCGCGGGCGGGCGCAACACCATCTTCTTCACCACCGCCCTGCTCCTCATCCCGGCGGTGGGCACGGGGCTCGCGCTGCGCGACCCGCACACCCCGCTCTGGCAGTTCCAGATCCTGGCCCTGCTGTCCGGCATCGGCGGCGGCAACTTCGCGTCGTCGATGTCGAACATCAGCTTCTTCTTCCCCAAGAAGGTGCAGGGGTACGCGCTCGGGATGAACGCGGGGCTCGGCAACTTCGGCGTCACCACCATGCAGATCCTGGTGCCGCTGGTGATGACGATGGGGGTGTTCGGGGGCGAGCCGATGGTGCTGCAGAACACCAGCGGCACGCTCGTCGGCAAGATCCCGGCGGGCAGCGAGACCTTCATCCACAACGCGGGCTTCGTGTGGCTCGCGTTCCTGGCGCCCCTCGCGCTCGCGGCTTGGTTCGGCATGAACAACATCCGCGACGAGCACGTGTCCCCGAACGTCGGCCACCCGCTGCGCGCCTTCGGGATCATCCTGGTGATGCTCGTCATCGGGCTCTTCACAGCGGCGGGCGGTCTGTGGCTGATGCTGCCGCGGGACGTGGGCGGCTCGGGGCTCGACCTCAGCAAGTGGCTGGTGCTGCCGATCGTGATCGCGGGCACGGTGGGGCTGCTGCGCCTGCTGCCGGGCGAGGTCGGCCACAACCTCCACCGCCAGTACCGTATCTTCGGCAACCGCCACACCTGGGTGATGACCGTCATCTACACCATGACCTTCGGCTCGTTCATCGGCTACGCCGCCACCTTCGCCCTCGCCACCAAGGTGGTGTTCGGCTTCTCGCATGTGGTGGTGGACGGCGCGATGACCCACGACACGGTGAACCCGAACGGTCCGAGCGCCCTCACCTACGCCTGGATGGGGCCGTTCATCGGCGCCCTCATCCGGCCCGTGGGCGGGGCCATCTCGGACCGCATCGGGGGGGCGAAGGTGACGCAGATCGTGTCCGTGGTCATGGTCGCGAGCGCGCTCGGGGTGGCGTGGTGCCTGAAGCAGGCCTACGTCTCCGCCACCCCCGAGCAGTACTACCCGGCGTTCCTGGGGCTCTTCCTGGTGCTGTTCGCGGCCACCGGCATCGGCAACGGCTCGACGTTCCGCACCATCGCCGTGGTGTTCGACCGCGAGCAGGCGGGGCCGGTGCTCGGCTGGACGTCGGCGGTGGCGGCCTACGGGGCGTTCATCATCCCCAAGGTGTTCGGCGAGCAGATCCGGGCCACCACCCCGGAGTACGCGCTCTACGGGTTCGCCGCGTTCTACGCGGTGTGCATCTTCATCAACTGGTGGTTCTACCTGCGGGCCGGCGCCGATGTCCGCAACCCCTGAGGGCTAGCGATGAGCCATTTGATCGACCGGCTGAACTTCCTGCGGCGCGGGAGCGTCGAACCGTTCTCGGACGGCCACGGGGTGCTGACGGCGGAGGGCCGCGACTGGGAGGACGGCTACCGCAAGCGCTGGCAGCACGACAAGGTGGTGCGCTCCACCCACGGGGTGAACTGCACCGGCTCGTGCTCGTGGAAGATCTACGTCAAGGGCGGGATCGTGACCTGGGAGACGCAGCAGACCGACTATCCGCGCACCCGCCCCGACCTGCCCGACCACGAGCCGCGCGGGTGCTCGCGCGGCGCGAGCTACAGCTGGTACCTGTATTCGGGGAGCCGCCTCAAGTACCCGCTGGTGCGCTCGCACCTCATCCGCCCGTGGCGCGAGGCGCGCGCCGCCGGGCTCGCCCCGGTGGCGGCGTGGCGCTCGATCGTGGAGGACCCGGACAAGCGCGCCGCCTACGTCACGCGGCGCGGGCTCGGGGGCTTCGTGCGCGCCGGCTGGGAGGAGGCGGCCGAGCTCATCGCCGCCGCCAACGCCTACACGGTGAAGACCTACGGCCCGGACCGGGTGTTCGGCTTCTCGCCGATCCCGGCGATGTCGATGGTCTCCTACGCCGCCGGCTCGCGCTACCTCTCGCTGCTGGGCGGGGTGTGCATGTCGTTCTACGACTGGTACTGCGACCTGCCGCCGTCGAGCCCCCAGACCTGGGGCGAGCAGACGGACGTGCCCGAGTCCGCCGACTGGTACAACTCGGGCTTCCTCATCCTGTGGGGCTCGAACGTGCCCCAGACCCGCACCCCGGACGCGCACTTCTTCACCGAGGCGCGCTACAAGGGGGCGAAGTCGGTCGTCATCTGCCCCGACTACTCCGAGGCGAGCAAGTTCGCGGACCTGTGGCTCGACGTGAAGCAGGGCACGGACGCGGCGCTGGCGATGGCGTTCGGCCACGTCATCCTGCGCGAGTTCCACCTCGACCGGCAGGTGGAGTACTTCGCCGACTACTGCCGGCGCTACACCGACATGCCGATGCTGGTGCTGCTCGAGGAGCGCGACGGGCGCCTCGTGCCGGACCGGCTGCTGCGCGCGTCCGACCTCGAGGGCGCGGCGGGGGAGTCGAACAACCCCGAGTGGAAGCCGCTCGCGGTGGACGGGCGGAGCGGCGAGGTGGTGGCGCCCGCCGGCTCCGTCGGGTTCCGGTGGGGCGATGAGGATCGAGGCCGCTGGAACCTGGAGGCGAAGGACGGGCGCGGGCGCGAGGTGGAGCTGCGCCTGTCGCTCATCGACCACCACGACGGGGCGGCGGCGGTCGCCTTCCCCTACTTCGGCAACCTGCCCCACGACCACTTCGAGGGCACCAGCCATCCGAGCGTGCTGGTGCGCAGCGTGCCCTCGCGGCGGGTGCGGCTCGCGGACGGGCGCGAGGCGCGCGCGGCCACCGTGTTCGACCTCATGGCCGCCAACTACGGCCTCGACCGCGGGCTCGGCGGCGAGCACGTCGCGCGCTCCTACGACGACCTCGAGCCGTACACCCCGGCCTGGGCGGAGCGGATCACGGGGGTGGCGCGCGACCGGATCGTGGCCGTCGCCCGCGGGTTCGCGCGCAACGCCGAGCAGACCCGCGGGCGCTCGATGGTGATCATCGGCGCGGCGATGAACCACTGGTACCACATGGACATGAACTACCGGGGGGTCATCAACATGCTGACGATGTGCGGCTGCGTCGGGCAGTCCGGCGGCGGCTGGTCGCACTACGTGGGGCAGGAGAAGCTGCGCCCGCAGACCGGCTGGCTGCCGCTCGCGTTCGCCCTCGACTGGGGCCGCCCGCCGCGGCACATGAACTCGACCTCCATGTGGTACGCGCACACGGACCAGTGGCGCTACGAGACGCTGGACGTGCAGGAGATCCTGTCCCCGCTCGCGCCCGCGGGCCGGTGGGACGGGTCGCTCATCGACTACAACGTGCGCGCCGAGCGCATGGGCTGGCTGCCGTCCGCCCCGCAGCTCGCGGCCAACCCCCTCGAGGTGGCGCGCGCGGCGGCCGAGGCGGGGCGCGACGCCGGGGAGTACGTGGCGGAGAAGCTCGCGGCGGGGGAGCTGCGCATGTCCTGCGAGGACCCCGACCACCCCGTCAACTGGCCGCGCAACCTCTTCGTGTGGCGCTCCAACCTGCTCGGCTCCTCCGGCAAGGGCCACGAGTACTTCCTGAAGCACCTGCTCGGAGCGCGGCACGGGGTGATGGGCAAGGACCTCGGCGAGAGCGGCCGGCGACGGCCGCGCGAGGTCGAGTGGCGCGACCCGGCCCCGGAGGGCAAGCTCGACCTGCTGGTGACCCTCGACTTCCGGATGTCCACCACTTGCCTCTACTCCGACGTGGTGCTTCCGACCGCCACCTGGTACGAGAAGAACGACCTCAACACCACCGACATGCACCCCTTCATCCACCCCCTGACGGCGGCGGTGGACCCGGTGTGGGAGTGCCGCAGCGACTGGGACATCTACAAGACCATCGCCAAGAAGTTCTCCGAGGTGGCGCCCGAGGTGCTGGGGGTGGAGCGCGATGCGGTGCTGGTCCCCATCCTGCACGACACCCCGGGCGAGCTCGCGCAGGCGACCGAGGTGCTGGAGTGGAAGGCGGGCGATACCGCGCCGGTCCCCGGCCGCACCATGCCGTCGGTGGCGGTGGTGGAGCGCGACTACCCGAACCTCTACCGGCGCTTCACCGCGCTCGGGCCGCTGCTCGGCAAGGCCGGCAACGGCGGCAAGGGGGTGGCCTGGGACACGAGCCGCGAGGTGGAGGCGCTCGGGCGGCTCAATGGCGAGGTGGCGGAGGAGGGGCCGACCCGCGGCCTCGCACGTATCGAGAGCGACGTGGACGCGGCCGAGGCGATCCTGATGCTGGCGCCGGAGACCAACGGCGAGGTCGCGGTGAAGGCGTGGGAGGCGCTGTCGGCGCGCACCGGGCGCGACCACGTGCACCTGGCGGCGCCGAAGCGGGACGAGAAGATCCGGTTCCGGGACGTGGTGGCGCAGCCGCGCAAGATCATCACCTCGCCCACCTGGTCCGGGATCGAGTCCGAGCACGTGTGCTACAACGCGGGCTACACCAACGTGCACGAGCTGATCCCGTGGCGCACCCTGACCGGGCGCCAGCAGCTCTACCAGGACCACCCCTGGATGCGCGCGTTCGGCGAGGCGCTGTGCGTGTACCGCCCGCCGATCGACACCAAGACGGTCGCGCCGCTGCTCGAGGGGGGCGGGGGAGCGGCGGGCGGCGGTGGCGGCAACGGCAGCGGCGCGAACGGCGTCGGCGCTTCTGCGGATGGCGGCGGCGGCGGGCGGCCGCAGGTGGTGCTGAACTTCATCACCCCGCACCAGAAGTGGGGCATCCACTCGACCTACAGCGACAACCTGCTGATGCTCACCCTGAACCGGGGCGGGCCGGTGGTGTGGCTCTCGGAGGCGGACGCGCGCCGCGCGGGCATCGAGGACAACGACTGGGTGGAGGCGTACAACGCCAACGGCGCCCTCACCGCGCGCGCCGTCGTCTCGCAACGCATCCGCGAGGGCACGGTGTTCATGTACCACGCGCAGGAGAAGACCATGAACACCCCCGGCTCGGAGATGACCGGCCAGCGGGGCGGCATCCACAACTCCGTCACCCGCACCACCGTCAAGCCGACCCACATGATCGGCGGCTACGCCCAGCAGTCCTACGGCTTCAACTACTACGGCACGGTGGGCTCGAACCGCGACGAGTTCGTGATCGTGCGCAAGATGGAGCGGGTGGACTGGCTGGACCGGCCGGCGGCGGCGGGCGCGGGCGCAAGCGCGGGCGCGGAAACGGAAACGGGAGCGGCGGCAGCCGCGGAGGAGGCGGCGCGATGAGAGTCCGGGCCCAGATCGGCATGGTGCTGAACCTCGACAAGTGCATCGGGTGCCACACCTGCTCGGTGACCTGCAAGAACGTGTGGACCAACCGCGAGGGCATGGAGTACGCCTGGTTCAACAACGTCGAGACCAAGCCGGGGGTCGGCTATCCCTGCCACTGGGAGGACCAGGAGCGCTGGAACGGCGGCTGGCGGCGCACCCGCTCGGGCCGCATCAAGCCGAAGATGGGCGGCAAGCTCGCGGTGCTCGCCAAGCTCTTCGGCAACCCGGACCTGCCGGAGATCGACGACTACTACGAGCCCTTCACCTACGACTACGAGCATCTGCAGAACGCGCCCGACATGGAGGCCTCGCCCACGGCGCGCCCGCGCTCGCTCCTCACGGGCGAGCGCATGCAGAAGATCGAGGGCGGGCCGAACTGGGAGGAGATCCTGGGCGGGGAGTTCGACAAGCGCTCGCGGGACACCAACTTCGAGGGAGTGCAGAAGGAGATCTACGGCGAGTTCCAGAACACCTTCATGATGTACCTGCCGCGGCTCTGCGAGCACTGCCTCAATCCCTCGTGCGTCGCCGCCTGCCCGTCCGGCGCGATCTACAAGCGCGAGGAGGACGGGATCGTGCTCATCGACCAGGAGAAGTGCCGCGGCTGGCGGATGTGCGTGTCCGGCTGCCCCTACAAGAAGGTGTACTTCAACTGGTCGTCGGGCAAGTCCGAGAAGTGCACGTTCTGCTACCCGCGCATCGAGAGCGGCCAGCCCACGGTGTGCTCGGAGACGTGCGTGGGGCGCATCCGCTACCTCGGGGTGGTGCTCTACGACGCCGACCGCATCGAGGCGGCGGCGAGCGTGGAGGACGAGGCGCGCCTGTACCACGAGCAGCTCGGCATCTTCCTCGACCCCCGCGACCCCGAGGTGCTGGCGTGCGCGCGCCGCGACGGGGTGCCGGAGGCGTGGCTGGAGGCGGCGGGGCGCTCCCCGGTGTACCGCATGGCGATGGACTGGCGGGTGGCCTTTCCGCTGCACCCGGAGTTCCGCACCTTGCCCATGGTGTGGTACGTGCCGCCCCTGTCCCCGCTGCAGTCGGCGGCCGAGGCGGGGGCGATCGAGTCCGACGGGGTGCTGCCGGACGTGCGCTCGCTGCGGATCCCCGTGCGCTACCTCGCGAACCTGCTGACCGCGGGCGACGAGGAGCCGGTGGTGCGGGGGCTCGAGCGGATGATGGCGATGCGCGCCTACATGCGCTCGAAGACGGTGGGGGGCGGCGGCGCGGGCGCGGCCAGCGGCGGCGCGGCGGCGGACGCGGCGGACGCGGCGGCGGCGGCCGAGCGCGAGCGCATCGCGGGGCGGGTCGGCCTCACCGGCGCGCAGATCGAGGACATGTACCGGCTCATGGCCCTCGCCCGCTACGAGGATCGCTTCGTCATCCCGACGACGCACCGCGAGGTGGGCGAGGACGCCTACGACTTGCAGGGCTCGAGCGGCTTCAGCTTCGGCAACGAGAGCTCGGGCGGCTCGTCGCGCACGAACCTCTTCGGCAGCCCGCGCCGGCGGCGCACCTCGGTGACGGTGCGCACCCCGTCGGAGTTCCTGCGGTGACCCGCACCCTGAAGGTGCTCTCGCTGCTGCTCGCCTATCCGACGCGGGAGATCGCGCAGGCGGCGGGGGCGTCCTTCGCGCCGGTGCTCGAGGCCGAGGGGGTGTTGCCGGCGGCGGCGCGGCGCGCGCTCGCCACGCTCTTGGGCGAGCTGGCGGAGCGCGACCTCTACGACAACCAGGAGCGCTACGTGCTGCTGTTCGACCGCACGCGCTCGCTCTCGCTCCATCTCTTCGAGCACGTGCACGGGGAGAGTCGCGACCGGGGGCAGGCGATGGTGGACTTGCAGGCGCTCTACGCTGAGCACGGGCTCGAGATGCCGGCGCGCGAGTTGCCCGACTACCTGCCGTTGTTCCTCGAGTTCCTGGCCGTGCTGCCGTTCGCCGAGGCGCGCGGGCACCTGGGCGACGTGGCCGCGATCGTGTCGGCGCTGGAGGAGCGGCTGCGCAAGCGCGAGAGCCCTTACGCCGCGGTGTTCGGGGCGCTCGGGGCGCTCGCCCATGCCAAGGCGGACCCGGCCGACGTGGCGGAGCTGCTGGCCGGGCCGGACGACGACCCGCAGGACCTGGAGGCGGTCGACGAGGTGTGGGAGGAGGCGGCGGTGACCTTCGGCCCGACGCCTCCCGGCCCGGACGCCTCCGCCCCGTGCGGCCCCGACCGTCTCGCCGCGCGCATCCGCGCCGGAAGCCGTCCGCCGCCGGACGCGGCTGCTGCCGGCGGCGTGAGCGGCGACTGATCGGGAAGCGGGGAGGGAGAGCGGATGTCCGGTTACCTCAACACGCTCGTATTCGGGATCTATCCCTACGTCGCGCTCGCGGTGCTGGTCTTGGGCTCCATCGTCCGCTATGACCGCGAGCCCTACACGTGGCGCTCCGGTTCGAGCCAGATGCTGCGCCGGCGCCAGCTGATCGCGGGCTCGGTGCTGTTCCACGCCGGGGTCATCGTCGTCTTCTTCGGCCACCTCTTCGGGCTCCTCATCCCCATCGGGGTGTTCGAGGCGCTCGGCATCAGCCACGGGTTCAAGCAGATGATGGCCATCGTGGTCGGCGGGGTGGCCGGGGCGGCGGCCCTGGTGGGCGCCACCCTGCTCGCCCACCGCCGCTTCTTCGACGCGCGCGTGCGGGCGCAGTCGTCGTTCTCCGACAACCTCACGATCGCCATCCTGTGGGTGCAGTTGGCGCTCGGCCTCCTCACCATCCCCATCTCGATGGGCCACCTCGACGGCGAGGAGATGGTGAAGATGATGAGCTGGGCGCAGGGCATCTTCACCTTCGACCCGGCGGCGGCCGGCTACGTCGCCGACGTGCACCCCATCTTCAAGCTCCACCTGTTCCTGGGGCTCACCATCTTCGTCCTCTTCCCCTTCACCCGCCTGGTGCACATGCTGAGCGCCCCCATCCGCTACCTCTGGCGCCCCGGCTACCAGGTGGTGCGCCCGCGCGCCGCGCCCGCGAAGGACCCGATGCGCTGATT
>CAZSPS010000224.1:0-4050 GCA_964608875.1 uncultured Ectothiorhodospiraceae bacterium | reverse complement strand
GAGCATCGCACCGCGGTCCAGGGTCCGGCGCGCGCTTCTGCGGCAGTTCTCGAGGAGATGGTCGACGAACGGCTCGCCGAGTGCGGGCAGGTCGATCGGTGTGGCGAAGTGAAAGAAAGGCGCCTCGCGGGTGGAGAACATGGTGGCGAGCCCGTCCCGGCTCGACCCGGTGAACACCGCCTTGATCCGGTCGGAGCGCTTGTCGAGGCTGGTCCTCAACGCCGCCACGAGAGGGGCGTTGTCTCTGCCGAGCGCCAGCTCCTGGACCTCGTCCAGCATCAGGAGGGCGGGCTTGCGCCCGCGCGAGACCCGATCGACGAGATCGTCCAGGTACAGGAGCAGGTCGTCCGGCAGCTCTCGAGGGTGGGCGCCGAGGTCGATCTCGGCGCCGGCCTCCATGTCCGTGCCCGATACCGAGGCCCGGAGGGCGATCTTCGGCGCCAGCGTGCTCGCCGCCCTGCGCACCCGGTCGCCGAAGCTGCCGCGCTTAAGCGACCCGTCCAGGGCATGGAGGAGGGTCGCGAGGGGCGACAGCGGCTCTTGCCAGAAGGAGGCGTAGATTGCCCGGTGCCCCTCGGCCTCGGCAAGCGGTCCGAGGTCCTTCAGCAGGAACTCCGTCTTGCCCGTGCGCCGGGGCGCGAACAGGGTCAGCGCCCGGGCCGGGCCGCCGGTGGTGAGGAGGTTCAGGACCCCGGCCGCGAACTCACGCCGGGGGAAGTGCCAAGTGTCCCGTTCCATCCGCCGATTATAGCCACGATTAGCCATCGATAGCTAATTAGCCATTGGTGGCTAAGATTGGCTAATCGCGGCCGGCGGTGGCGGGGCGGGGTCACATGGCGCGCCAGTCTCCGGACTGCTCGAAGGCGGCGGCGGCGCGGTAGATGGTGGCTTCCTGCCACTTGCCGCCCACCAGCATCAGCCCCACCGGCAGCCCCCCGCTCATCCCGCAGGGGATGGACATCGCCGGGTGCCCGGTCACGTCGAACGGCGCGGTGTTCGGCAGCATCTCGAACGCGCGCCGGCAGTACTCGGCGAGCGGGGCGTCCGGCGCCGGCAGCGGGGTCGCCTTCATCGGCAGGGTCGGCATCAGCAGCAGGTCGTAGGCGCCCAGCACCTTGTCGTACTCCTCCCGCAGCTGGCGCGCGAGGTTCTGCGCCTTGGCGTAGTAGTGCCCGCGGTGGTGCTTCAGGAAGTACTGGCCTACGAACATGCTGATCTTGAGCGTGTCGGAGAGCTCGTCCGCGCGGCTTCGCCAGTTGGCGTGGAAGTCGAGCAGCGAGGTGGTGTACATGCCCTCCCAGCCGGTGCCCATGCCGTTGCCGTGCATCATCTGGTTGGTGAGGCCCTCGAGCGCGATCGGCGTCCACACTGCGGGGCCGTGCAGGTGGGCGGGGATCGAGATCTCGTCCACCGACGCCCCGAGCCGCGCGAACGCCTCCGCCCCGGCCCGCACCTTGGCGTCCACGTCCGGCTCCGAGGCGGGATGCCCGAACCCTTCCTTCACCACGCCGATGCGAAGCCCCCCGGCGCCGCGCCCGATGGCGCCGGCGTAGTCGTCCACCTGCGGGTCGTACTGGCGCGGGTCGAGGCCGTCCGCGCCCGCGATCGCCTGCAGCATCACGGCGTTGTCGCGCACGTTCTGCGTCATCGGCCCGGTGTGGTCGATGGTGGCCTCGATGGGCATGACCCCGGTGTAGGGGACGAGCCCGTGCGTCGGCTTCATGCCGTAGCACCCGCAGTACGCGGCGGGGATGCGGATCGAGCCGCCCTGGTCGCCGCCGATCGCCATGTCCACGAAGCCGCCGCCGACCAGGGCGCCGGAGCCGGAGGAGGAGCCGCCGGCCGAGTAGCCCGGTTTGTGCGGGTTCTCGACCGGCCCCGTCGCATTGGTGTGGCTGCCGCCCGAGAGGCAGAAGTACTCGCAGTGCGCCTTGCCGACGATGGTGGCGCCGGCGTCGAGCAGGCGGGTGACGATGGTCGCGTCCACGTCCGGGGTGTAGCCCTTCAAGGTCGAGGCGCCGTTCATCATCGGCACCCCGGCGAGGCATACGTTGTCCTTGAGCGCGACCGTCCTGCCGTGCAGGGGGCCGCGCGGCGCGCCGCGCACCTCGGCCTTCACGTACCACGCGTTCAGCGGGTTCTCCTCGGAGGAGGGGCGGTGGCCGGCGGTGCGGGGATAGAGCACCGGCGGCAGGTAGTCGGGCATCGCGTCTACGGTGTCGTAGGCGTTGAGCGTGCCCTGCATCACGTCCAGGAACTCCTGGATGCGGGCGTCGGACATGCTCATGCCCAGCTCCGCCACGATCTCCTTGAGCTGGGAGTGGGTGGGCCTTGGGGCGGTCATGTAGGCGATCCTCTCGTTGAGGGCGGCGGGCGGCGGCGGGGTGGCCGCGGCCCGGTCCGGCGGCGCGGCCGGTTGCGCCGGTTGCGTCGAACGGGCGGCGGACGACGCGGGAGACGGCGCGACGGTGGCCGTGGAGGAGGCTGGGGCGGCGCGCGGCGCGCCGCCGCCCGCGCCGAAGCCGGTGAACTCTTCGATGAGCGCGGGGTCGGAGGCGTCGGCGCCCTGCACCTCGCCCACGATCGCGCCCTTTTGCAGCAGCAGCACGCGGTCGGACAGCGCGGTGATGAAGTCGAGGTTCTGCTCCACCATCACCACCGCCACCCCGCGCTCGCGGTTGAGGCCGCGCAGCAGCTCGACGATCTCGTCCACGATCGAGGGCTGGATGCCTTCGGTGGGCTCGTCCAGCAGGATCAGCTCCGGCTCGGAGACGAGGCAGCGGGCGATCGCGAGCAGCTGCTGCTCCCCGCCCGACAGCGCCCCTCCCTCGCGCTCGAGCAGGGGCTCGAGGCGCGGGAACTGCGCGAGCGCGTCCCGCAGCGCCTCCTCCTCTTCCATCCCGTGGGCGGCGATGCCCATGCGCACGTTGTCGCGCACGGTGAGGTTGGGGAAGATGCCGCGCCCCTGCGGCACGTACCCGATCCCGAGCCGCGCCCGCTCGCTCGCCCGCTCGCGCGTGAGGTCGAGGCCCGCGTACCCGACGATCCCCCCCGTGGCCGGCACGATGCCCATGATGGTCTTGAGCAGCGTGGTCTTGCCCATGCCGTTGTGGCCGAGCACCCCCACGATCTCGCCTTCGCCGACCGTGAAGTCCACGCCGTGCAGCACCGGCACCCGGCCGTAGCCGGCGCTGAGCGCCTTCACCTCGAGCAGCGCGCCGCTCACGCCCGGTGCCCCAGGTAGACCTCGCGCGCGCGCGGGTCGGCCGAGATGGCCTCCATCGTGTCCTCCATCAGGATCCGCCCTTCGTGGAACACGGTCACCTGCGAGGAGATCATGCGGATGAACTGCATGTCGTGCTCGACCACGATGAGGGTGGCGGTGCGGTTGATCTCGCGGATGAGCTCCGCGGTGCGCACGGTCTCCTCCTGCGTCATGCCCGCGGCGGGCTCGTCGAGCAGCACCAGCCACGGCTCCCCGGCGACCACCATGCCGAGCTCCACCCACTGCCGCTGCCCGTGCGCGAGCCGGCCGACGAGGGCGCCCCGGATGTCGCCGAGCCGCAGTTGCTCCAGCGTCTCCGCGGCGAGGCTGCGCGCGCGCGCCGGCCGGCGCCAGCGGCGCGCGGCGAGCCATACGTTCTCCTCGACCGTGAGCCCGTCGAAGACGCTCGGCACCTGCGTCTTGATGCCCACTCCGAGGCCCGCCACCTCGTGCGGCTCGCGCCCCGCCACGTGCACCCCCCGGATCACCACGCTGCCCGCGCTCGGACGCAGCTGCCCGGTCAGGCACTTGAAGAACGTGGACTTGCCGGCGCCGTTCGGACCGATGAGGCAGCGCAGCTCGTTCTCCCGCAGCGCGAAGTCCACGCGGTCCACCGCCCGCACCCCGCCGAAGTGCATCGAGAGGCCGCGCGTCTCGAGCACCACCTCGCCCCGCCCCCGTCTCGCGCCGCCGTCTTCCTTCACTCCGGCGCGGGAGCGCCGGAGTGAAGGAAGACGGCGGCGCGAGACGGGGGCGGGGCGAGGTGGTGCTCGAGACGCGCGGCC
>CAZSPS010000223.1:0-1885 GCA_964608875.1 uncultured Ectothiorhodospiraceae bacterium | reverse complement strand
GCGTAGCGTTCCGGGGTGAAGGTGTCTTCGGGCGGGCCGTGCGCGACGATGCGGCCGTCCTTCATCCACGCGAGCCGGTCGGCGAAGCGCGCGGCGAGGGCGCCTTCGTGCAGGACCACGAGCACGGCGTTGCCCGCGTCGGCGTAGGCGCGCACCAGCTCCATGACCCGGTGCCGGTGCAGGGGGTCGAGCGACGCGGTGGGCTCGTCGGCGATGAGCACGGGCGCGCGCGCCGCCATCGCCCGCGCGACGTGCGTGCGCGAGAGCTCGCCGCCGGAGAGGGTGTCGCAGGGGCGGTCCGCGAGCGCTTCGAGATCGCAGGCGGCGAGCGCGTGCGCGACCGCTTCGGCGTCCGCGCCGCGCAGCCGCCCGAGCGAGGCGCCGTGCGCGAACCGCCCGAGGGCGACGACGTCGCGCACCCGCACGGGCCACGCCAGGGGCCGCGCCTGCGGCAGGTAGGCGATGCGGCGCGCGCGCTCCGCCGCCGGCAGCCGGGCGGGGTCGGCCCCGCCGGCCAGGGCCGTGCCGCCGGTGCGGGGCGCGAGGCCGAGCAGCGCGCGCAGCAGCGTGGTCTTGCCCGCGCCGTTCGGGCCGAGCAGCGCGGTCAGCTCCCCCGGCGCGAGCCGCAGCGAGGCGTCGCGCACGATCGCCCGCCCGCCGAGCGTGACGCTCAACCCGTCGACCGCGAGCCCGGTCATTCGGCCGAGGCCCGCCTGCGCACCGCGATCCATACGAAGACCGGCGCCCCGATCAGCGCCGCAACCACCCCGAGCTTGAGCTCTGCGGCGGTCGGCGCGACCCGCACCCCGATGTCCGCGAGCACCAGGATCAGCCCCGCGAGCAGGGCCGAGGGCGCGAGCGTGCGCGCCGGGTCGTGGTCCACGAAGGGGCGCACGAGATGGGGGGCCACGATGCCGACGAAGCCGATGGCGCCCGCGATGGACACCGCCGCGCCCGTCGCGAGCCCCGCGCCCGCGACGATGAGCAGCCGCGCGCGCCGCAGGTCCACCCCCGCACCGGCCGCCGCCTCCTCGCCCAGGGTGAGTGCGGAGAGGCCGCGCCGCGCCCCGAACAGGACCGCGAGCCCCACGGCGAGGAACGGCGCGGCGAGCGCGAGGTCGTCGAAGCTGCGGTTGGCGACGGTGCCGAGCGTCCAGTTCAGCATGTCGGAGAGCGAGAACGGGTTGGGGGCGAGGTTCATCAGCAGGGCCATGGCCGCGCCCGCGAAGCTCGACAGCCCGACTCCGACGAGGATGAGCGTCACCACCGAGCCGACGCGCATCGCCGCGAGGGCGAGCAGCGCGGTCGCGGCGAGCGCCCCGCCGATGGCGGCGACGGGCAGCGCGAAGGTGCCCGCGTTCGCCAGCCCGTAGTAGATGACGAAGGTCGCGGCGAGGGCGGCGGTGGCGGATACCCCGAGCACCCCCGGCTCCGCCAGCGGGTTGCGGAGCAGGCCCTGCAGCGCGGCGCCGGACGCGCCGAGCGCGGCGCCGACCACGAACGCCGCCGCGGCCCGCGGCAGGCGGATCTCCCACACCACGATCCGGTCGCCGGGGAGCGCCGCCTCGCCGCCGAAGAGGGCCGCGAGCACGCGCGCCGGGTCGAGGGGGGTCGAGCCGACGAGGCACGCCGCCCCGAACGCGGCGAGGACCGCCGCGGCCAGCAGCGCCGCCCACGCGCGGGCGCCGCTCATCGCCGCGCCCGCATCGTCGCCGTGGCCGTTCGCCGCCGGCCGGAGCCGGGGCGCGGTGGCCGGCCCGGCGCCGGGACTGCGGGGGAAACCGCGCCGCTGCGGACGTTCATCGCCGCACCTGCGCCCGCGCGCCGGGTTCCCTGCCGGCGGCGGCGAGCGCTTCGACCGCGTCGGCGAGGAACCAGCCGCCGC
>CAZSPS010000222.1:0-3878 GCA_964608875.1 uncultured Ectothiorhodospiraceae bacterium | reverse complement strand
AGATGCTGCCCGGCCCCACGTCGAGCCAGGTCGGGATCGGCATCGGGCTCACGCGGGGCGGCTTCGCGGGCGCGTTCGCGGCGTGGCTGGGGTTCACCGCTCCGTCGGCGCTCGCGCTGGCGGCGCTCGGCTACGGGGTGGCCGCGTTCGGGGACGCGGTGCCGGCGGGTCTCCTCGGCGGCCTGCAGGCGGCGGTGGTCGCGGTGGTGGCGCAGGCGCTATGGGGCATGGCGAAGACGCTCTGCCCCGACCCGCCCCGGATCACCGTGGCGGTGCTGGCGGCCATCGCCGTGCTCGGCATCGGCGGACCCGCGGCGCAGGCCGCCGTCATCGCCGCCGGCGGCCTCGTCGGGCTCCTGTGCCTGCGCGAGGCCGGAGCCGCCGACGGCGGCGCCCCTCCCGCCTCCGCGTCCGCCGCCGCTTCCGCTTCCCCATCCGGGCTCGCGTCCGGCGCCGCGCCCGGACCGAAGGTCGCGGCGGCGGCGCTCGCGCTCTTCTTCGCCCTGCTCTTCGCGTTGCCCGTGCTCGCCCAGGTCTCGTCCTCCCAGGGGCTCGCGCTCGCCGACGCCTTCTACCGCTCCGGCTCCCTCGTCTTCGGCGGCGGGCACGTGGTGCTGCCGCTGCTGAAGGCGGAGGTCCTGGCGCCGGGGTGGGTGTCGGAGGACGCCTTCCTCGCCGGCTACGGTGCCGCCCAGGCCGTGCCGGGCCCGCTCTTCACCTTCGCCGCCTACCTCGGGACGGTGATGGAGGCGCCGCCCGCGGGGTGGGCCGGAGCGCTCATCTGCCTCGCCGCCATCTTCGCGCCGTCCTTCCTGCTGGTCGCCGGCACGCTGCCCTACTGGAACACGCTCGGCCGCCTCGATACGGCCCGCCGGGCGATGCTCGGGGTCAACGCCGCCGTCGTCGGCCTGCTCCTCGCCGCGCTCTACGACCCGGTGTGGACGGGCGGCGTGCGCTCGGCGGGCGGCTTCATGCTCGCGCTCGCCGCCTTCACCCTGCTCGTGCCCTGGAAGGTGCGCCCCCAGCTGGTGGTGCTCCTGTGCGCCCTCGCAGGCTGGGCCGCGGAAGCGCTCGCCGGCTGGTGAACCCCACTGCCGCCCGCAGACCCCGCGCGGGCGCGGGGCGGTGCGTTACATGGACAGGCCGAGACGGCCGCGGGTGAGCTGGAACTCGGTCACTCCCCGCGCCCACAGCTTCGGCAGGTAGCGGCGCGAGGCCACGTCGGCGGCGAGCGCGGCGAGCTCCTCGACCAGGCCCGCGGGGTCGCGTTCGAGCCGGAGCACCCGGTCGAGGTCGCCGCCGAAGCGCTCCGCCACCGTCTCGTCGGCCGTGACCTGCGCGAGCGGGATCATCGGGTGGGCCTGCAGCGGCGCCCTTCCCACGTGGCAGAGCATGACCTCGGCCCCGGTCGCGCCGAGCCCGGTCAGGGTCTCGGCCGGGTTCTCGGTCGGCGCCTCCATGACGTGGAAGCCGGCCTCGTCCGCGGGCTGGCCGAAGCCGAGGGACGGCGCCGCGGGGGCCGCCCCGTCCGGGAACACGGTGCGGCGGAAGGCCGCGCTCTCGAGCAGCCCCCCGTTGCCGGGGACCACCACCGTGGCGCCGGCGGCGGCGAGGCCGAGCGCGAGCCGCCCGAACGCCTCCCCCATCGCCTCCGGCGCTGCGCCGTTCGCGAGGAGGGCGATGCGCATCTCGTTCGCCCCCACCGTCTCCCGGCGAGGCCCGGCGTCGGCCGCCGCATCCGGCCTGCCGTTCCCGTCCCCGTTCCCGCCTTCGTCCCCATCGCGCCCGCGCCGCGCCGCGGCCATCGCCTCCAGCTGCCCCGCCACCTTGGCCCGGACCTTGGCGATGCCGCCGTCCAGCTGCACGCTCGCCCAGCCGAACCGGTCCGCCGCGAGGCCGCGCTCGGCGAGGTAGTGCCGCACCGCGTCGTTGTGGGTTTGCTCGCACCCGTGCTCGAGCAGCACGGCGTGGCGCACCGAGCGGTGCACCAGGTGCCCCAGCAGGGTCTGGAGGTAGAGGCCGGCCGCGTTGTTCGAACCGCAGCCCTCGGTATGCACCAGCGACACGAAGCGCGACACGTCGCTCCACGGCGGCGGGTCCGCCTCCAGGTCCTCGGCGATGAGCCGCGCGATCTGGCCCGAGCAAAGGCTGGTCGGCATCACCAGGGCGAGCTGGTCGCACGCCGCCCCGCGCTCCGTCGCCAGCGCGTCGAAGGCCAGCTCGAGCGGCGGCGCCGCGCGCACCGGCACGGGACGCCCGCTCGGGGCGGGGCGGCGCCGCAGCTCGTCCAGCCCCTCGCTCCCGGTCCGCGGCCAGTCCCGCCACACGGACACCTGGGCGTGGCCCGCCAGCTCGCCCTTGCTGCGCCGGCCCGAGGCGACGTCGAGCGCCAGCTCGAAGGTCTCCGCCCCGAGCGCGTCCATGTCCATGCCGTCGTTGTAGCGCCCGGCGTTCACGTCCATCTCGTTCGCCAGCAGCTCGAAGCGCCCGGTGGTGGTCACGAACTTCAGGGTGGGGACGAAGGGGAAGTTGGTGATCGAGCCGTTGCCGGTGATGAACAGGATGAGGTTCGAGCCGGACGCCACCTGCCCCGCGATGCTCTCGAGGTCGTTGCCCGGGCTGTCCATGAAGTAGTAGCCCGGCGGACGCATGGGCTGGCCGTAGTCGATCACGTAGTCGAGCCGCACCTCGGGGTCCTTCTTGCGCGCGGCGCCGATCGATTTGAGCGCGATGTTGTAGAGGCCGCGGAAGTTGTTGCCGCCGGACGGATTGCCCTCCGCCGTGGCGCCGTGGTGGGCGGCGTAGCGCTTGAAATTCTCGATCTTGTCGAGGAACCGGCGGGCGGTGGCGGCGTCGCGCACGTTCTCGAGCACGTAGGGCTCGGCCCCGATGAGCTCGTCCGTCTCGGCGAGGTTGGCGGCGCCCCCGTGACGGATGACCTCCTTTGCCACCCAGCCCGCGAGGGCGTTCCCGGACACGCCGGAGAACGCGTCCGAGCCCCCGCACTGCAAGGCGAGGCGGAGCGCCCCGGCGGGCTCGGGGGTGCGCGCCGCGCCCGCCACCTCCGGCAGCCAGCCCTCGATGGCGGCCACCGCCCGCGCCGCCTCCGCCTCGTAGCCGCCCTCGATGCGGTGGAAGGCGTGGAGCACGTGCTCGAGCGGATAGCCGCGCGCCTCCATGAAGCGGCGGAGCTCGTCCGCGCCGTAGGCGCCGGCGCCGTCGTCCACCGCCAGCACCGCCCCCACGTTGGGATGGACCACGAACCCCGCGAGCACCCGCAGCACGTGGTCGAGGTTGTTGGGGCGGCGGCGCCCGCCCCCCTCGGTGTGGGTCACCGCCACCACCCCGTCCACCGTCCGGGGGGTGCGCCGCCCCGCCTCCTCGACCACGCGGCGCACGAAGCCGTTGACGAGGGAGGTGAGCGCGAGCACCACCACGAAGTTGCGCGTGCCCACCCCGCGCCCGCCGGGGCGACGGTAGCCTTCGAAGGTGCGGGGCGCGTCCGCCGGGGCCACCTGCACCCCCGGCTCGAAGGCGCTCTCGTCCAGCTCGTAGGTCTCGATCGCGTCGGTGAAGTTGGGCGCGGCCGGCAGCTCGAAGTCGATGCCGCGCTCGGCCAGCGCCTTCAGGATCTTCTCGTTGCAGACGTACTCGCCGGGGTCGAGGGGGCGGGCCGCGACCCCGAAGGGGAGCCGCCACGAGGTGAGGCGCCCGCCCTCGGCGATGGGCTCGCGCACGAAGCGGTGCCCTTCGAGCACGGTGTGGGAGAGCGCGAACTCCCTCGCCCCGTCGCGCACCCGCGTCCCCGCCTCGATGCGCCGGGTGGCGATCGCGACGTTGTCCCCGTCCGCCGGCACCCGCGCCAGCCGCTCGAATGC
>CAZSPS010000221.1:0-2513 GCA_964608875.1 uncultured Ectothiorhodospiraceae bacterium | reverse complement strand
CGCCGCATGGGGCACGCGGGCGCCATCGTCGCGGGCGGCAGCGGCAAGGCGGAAGACAAGATCGAGGCCATGGAGCGGGCCGGCATCCGGGTGGCCCGCTCGCCCGCGGCCCTCGGCGAAGCCGTGCTGGAAGCCCTGGCCGCCGCCTGAAACCCGCGGTTCCGCCGGCTGCCGACCGGGCGGTCGTTCTCCCCGCCGCCGGTCGGCCGGGCCGCTCTCTCCGCCGTTTCCCGCGTCCGTCCCGTGCTACGGCTCCCGGCTGCGGCGCGCGCCGCTTTGCAGGCGCCGCCACGCGAGTACGACCCCGACCGCCACGACCGCGATGACGAGGGTGGCGAGCGCGTTCACCTCGGGGCTCACCCCCAGCCGCACCTTCGAGAACACCACCATGGGCAGGGTGGACGAGCCGGGGCCGGACACGAAGCTCGCGATCACGAGGTCGTCCAGGGAGAGGGTGAAGGCGAGCAGCCAGCCCGCCACCAGCGCCGGGGAGATGACGGGCAGCGTCACGTCGAGGAAGACGCGGTGCGGCGGCGCGCCGAGGTCCTGGGCCGCCTCCTCGAGCGACTCGTCCATGTCGGCGAGGCGGGCCTGCACCACGACCGCGACGAAGGCGGCGGCGAACGTGGTGTGGGCGACGACCACGGTGACGAGGCCGCGCCCCGAGGGCCAGCCGAGCGCCCCCTCCATCGCCACGAACAGCAGCAGCAGCGAGAGCCCGGTGATGACCTCCGGCATGACCAGCGGGGCGGTGACCATGCCGGTCAGCAGCAGCCGCATCCGGAAGCGCCCGAAGCGGGCGAGCGCGAGGCCGGCGGCGGCGCCGAGGACGAGGGCGGCGGTGGCGCTCGCAAGCGCGATCTGGAGGCTGAGCCAGGCCGCGTGCAGGACCTGCCGGTCGCGGAGCAGCTCGCCGTACCACTTGGTGGAGAAGCCGGCCCACACCGTCACCAGCTTCGATTCGTTGAAGCTGAAGACGACCAGCGACACGATGGGGACGTAGAGGAAGGCGAAGCCGAGGACGGCGGCGGCCGGCGCGGCGTACCGGGAGACGCGGTTCATCGGGCTGCCGCCGCCGCGCCGCCGTGCGCCGCCCCGCCGCCGCTCCCGCCGTGCGCCGCGCGCGCGTTGCGCAGCAGCATCAGCGGCACGATGAGCACCACCAGGATGGCGATCGCCACGGCGGAGGCGACCGGCCAGTCGCGGTTCAGGAAGAACTCGTCCCACAGCACGCGGCCGATCATGAGGGTGTCCGGCCCGCCCAGCAGGGCCGGGATCACGAACTCCCCGGCCGCGGGCAGCGCCACCAGCATGCAGCCCGCGGCCACCCCCGGCATGGAGAGCGGCAGCACCACGGTGAAGAAGGTGGTGGCCGGCCGGCTCCCGAGGTCGGCCGCCGCCTCGATGAGGGCGCCGTCGAGCCGCACGAGGTTGGCGTAGAGCGGCAGCACCATGAACGGCAGGTAGGTGTACACGATGCCGAGGTACACCGCGAAGTCCGTCTGCAGCATGACCAGCGGCTCGGAGACGATCCCCAGGGACATGAGCACCCCGTTGACGAGGCCGTTCGATTGCAGGAGGCCGATCCAGGCGTAGACCCGCAGCAGGAAGGAGGTCCAGAACGGCAGGATGACGAGCACCAGCAGCAGGTTGCGGCGCCGCTCCCCGGCGCGCGCGATGCACCACGCCATGGGATAGCCGACGAGCAGCGCGGCGGCGGTGGAGACGAGGGCGATGCGCAGCGAGCCGAAGAGGGCGGCGGCGTAGAGCGAGTCGTCGAGCAGGAAGCGGTAGTTGCGGAGGTGGGCCAGCACGGTGAGGCCCGCGTCCTCGGTCCACTGGAAGAGCGGGGTGTAGGGGGGGCGGGCGATGATGGCGTCGGCGAGGGAGATCTTCGCGACCACCAGGAACGGGGCGAGGAAGAAGACCAGCAGCCAGATGGTGGGGACGGCGACGACGAGCCCGCGCCCGAGCGCCCGCAACCGCAGCCGGTGATGGCGGGTGGTCACGGCGCCGCCCTCCGGCCCTGGCCGCAGTCGCGGGCGTCCACCGCCGGGCGGCGGCGCCTCGCGGATCCTCGTCCTCGCGTCCGGCTCGTCATGTGTTCGGGTGCAGGGTGTGGCGCAACTGCGCGTCGGGGCAGGAGGCGTGCGCCGGGCGGGCCGGGCCGGCCGCCATCAGGACCGCAGGACCACGCCGGCGCGCTCGCCCCAGTGGACGTAGACCCGCTCGTCCCAATGGATGGCGTCGCGGGCGTCCGTGTGCTCGAGGTTGGCGGTCGTCACCCGCACGCGCTTGCCGGTGTCGAGGAGCACCTGGTAGACGGAGAGGTTGCCCATGTAGGCGATGTCCTCGACCAGGCCGGCGGCGACGTTCACGGCCGCGTTCGCGTTCGCGCCGGAGGGCGCCGCCGCCCCCGCCGCCGGGCGCTCGCGCGCGAGCCGCATCTTCTCCGGGCGGACGGCGAACCACACGGTGTCGCCGGGCGCCGGCTCCCCGCCCCCGGACGGCCC
>CAZSPS010000220.1:0-8549 GCA_964608875.1 uncultured Ectothiorhodospiraceae bacterium | reverse complement strand
CCCGGAGGCGGGAGCGGGGGCGGGCGCCGCTCCGCCTCCGGGTAGCCGGGTTCGCCGCCGTCCCGTCCGGCGGCCGCCGCCGGAGGCGGCGGGTCAGGCGGCGGCGCTCGCCCGCGACCCGATGCCGGGGTCGAGGTGGGCGGTGCAGTTGAGGACGCTCACCGCCCAGGGCGGCTCGGCGCAGGCCACCGTCACCGAGGTATTGCCGAACCCGCGCTCCGCCACCGTCCCCGGCGGCAGGGCGAGGCGGCGCAGCGCGAGCGAATAGCACACGAGCCCGTGGGTCACCGCCACCACGTTGCCCGTGGCCTCGCGCGCGAGCCGCGCGATGCGCTCCCAGCCGGCCGCGACCCGCGCGTGGAACGTCTCCCAGTCCTCGCCGTTCGGGGGCGCCGCATCGT
Organism: uncultured Ectothiorhodospiraceae bacterium; assembly: GCA_964608875.1. Lineage (GTDB taxonomy): Bacteria > Pseudomonadota > Gammaproteobacteria > HK1 > HK1 > JAJDXW01. The sequence continues at coordinate 8,148 of CAZSPS010000220.1, read as the reverse complement.
CGTCGAGGAAGTGCGGCACCTCGCCGTGCGAGCGCCCGCGCCAGTCGCCGAAGTCGCGCTCGCGCAGCCGCTCGTCGACCTCGAGCGCCGCGCCCGTCGCCTGCCGGACCGCGTCGGCCGTCATCCGCGCCCGCGCGTAGTCGCTCACGAGGATGCGGCTCGCTCCTCCCTCGCGGCCGATGCGCTCGGCCACCGCCTGCGCCTGGACCAGGCCGCGTCCGTTGAGCGGCGTGCCGGGGTGCTGGATCACCCCCGCGGCGTTGCCGTCGGTCTCGCCGTGGCGGACGATGAAGATGGCCATCAGCCCGACGGCGCCGCCGCCGCCCCGCCGCCGCCGCCTTCGCCGCCTTCCTCGGCGGGCTTCACCAGCTCCGCCACCTTCTTGCCGAGGTTGTCGAGGGTGTACCGGGGCACCGAGTAGGCCCAGCCCCGCCAGCGCCGGTTGAGCGCCTCCACCTCCGCGCGCGCCGCCGCCTCGTCCAGGTGCGGCTCGCCCCCGAGGCCGGGGACGGCGAGCGCCGGATCGAACTCCGCCCGCATGCGGATGAAGGTGCGCTCGCCGAGGGCGCCGGTGCGCATCGTGAGCCGCACCCCGTCGAACGTCTCCGCCACGGCCTTGAGGCCGTCTTCCGCGCCGAAGTCGACGTCCCCGGCCGGCGCCACGTCGTCCAGGGTGAAGGCGCCGAGCGCGGTGCCGAGCGAATGCACGGTGAAGGTTTCGTCCACCTCGTGGCCTTCCGGGATCCCGTCGAGCGTGAAGTCCGTGTCCTTGGGCGATCGCTTCTCGACCCGCACCACGGCGCCGTCCGGGTGGGTCACCGTGGTGCGGCGCATGCGCAGCTGGTCGATCTTGCCGACCTCGCGCCGCAGCCAGTCCACGGCTCCGCGGTGGCGCGGGATCTGCCCCGCCACGAGCCACGCGCGGGGGTCGCCGCCGACACGCACGAAGTACTCGTCCGCCTCGGGGGCGGCCGGTACGAAGCGGCGCTTCCCGACCACCAGGTCCACGACCGTGCCGCCGCCGGCGTCCTTCATCACGTAGCCGACGGACTCGGCGTCGGCGCCGGCCGGGTCTTTGAGCTCCAGCTGCCCGTAGTGCTCGGCGCGCGCCGTCTTCGGCTCGATCCGCACCAACTCCGCCGCCCCCACCAGCAGCTCGCGCACCTCCGAGGTCTCGGCCGGGTAGCCGAAGCGGTCGGCCACCGTCCAGTTGCCGTCCTCGAGCGTCAGGGTGACGGTCTCGCCCGCGTGCGTGTTCTCGATCCGCACCACTTCGCCCAGCCGGTCGAGGAAGCCCGGCAGGAGCTTCTCCCCGCTGCCCGCGATGCCCGGGCTCTCGCGCTGCGCCAGGAACGCCGCCAGCGCGGCGGCGGCCGCGAGGGCGGCGAGGACGACGAGGGTGCGATAGCGGCGCATGTGCGTCCCCCTTGACGGCTCGGTCAACCGGCGGCCGCGGGCCGCGCCGCCACCGCCGTCGTGCGCCGGCGCCGCAGGCGGTGCAGGCCCGCGAGCAGCCCGACGAGGCCGATGACGACCGGCACGAGGCCGATGTTCGCGAGCTTCAAGCCCGTTTCGAGGGACTCGATGTCCTTGCGCAGCGAATGGCGGACGTCGCGCAGCTCGCGGCGGATGCGCAGCCGCTCGTTCGTGAACTCGGCGATGGCGGCGCTCTGGGCGGCGGTCAGGACGGCCTGCCCGCCCTCGCCGGTGCGCAGCTCGCCGAGGCGCTTCTCGGTCTCCTCCAGACGCTCGAGCAGCTCCTCCTCCTTGGCGCGGAAGCGCAGCTCCGCATCCTGGCGCAGCTCGTTCACGGTCGTGAACGGCCGCAGGAACCGCCCCCGGCTGCGGATGCCGATGAGGTCCTCGCTGCCCGTGAGGTTGTCGAGCGCGTTGATGACGAAGCTCGCGTTGGCGGCGATGGGAATGGCGAGCGAATAGCCGAAGACTTCCTGCTGCTGCACCCAGAACCGGTCCTGCAGGAGGTCGGTGTCCGCGACCACGATGAGGTTGACCTCGCCCTCGCCGAGGTGCGCGGGGACGGGGTCGGCCGCCGCCGCTCCCTCCGGCGCCGCGGGGGCGCCGTCCGGGAATGCGGTCCCGGCCGTGCCGCCGATCCGCGCCGCGAGGACGTAGGCGGACCCGTCCGGGCGGAAGTCGCGCAGCAGCGCCTCGAGGTCCGCCGCCGGCCCTGCGAGGCCGGTGTCCATCAGCCCCGCGCCCTCGGCGGTGGTGCTGACGAGCGGGGTCACCGCCGGCGCGCCGTCCGCGTCCGCCCGCGGCGCCAGCGCCCCCGCCGTGCCGAAGGTGAGGTTGCCGAGGCGGGCGGTCACCACGTCGTCGCGGTCGAACTGCGCCCCCGGCACGTTGAGCCACACCGGGTACTTGATGTTCATCACCCGCTCGCCCACCCGCGCCTGCACGTCGGCCCCGAGCTGCAGGTCGCCCACGGTGCGCCCGGTGTCGAGCTCGAGCCCCCAGGCCGCGAGCAGGTCCGCCAGCTCGGACTTGCCGGGCACCGGAGGCAGCCCCGGCACGCTCGGCACCATGTCGGCCTCCGCGTTCGGGTCCACGAACACGAGCGCGCGCCCGCCGCCCAGCACGAACTGGTCGATGGCGTAGCGCGCCGCATCGGAGAACCCCTTGGGGTGCACCACCATGAGCACGTCCACGTCGTCCTCGACCCGCACGAGGTCCGCCGCCGTGAGGCGGCGCACCTCGAACAGCTCTTCGATCCGCTCCAGCACGAGCCACGGCTGCGGCGGCCGGCCGGCCATCATCGCCTGCTGGGACTGGCGGCCCTCCAGCGGCAAGGTGGAGAGCAGCCCGATGACCGGGCGCGAGGCCCGCCCCAGGGTATGGATCATCTTGGTGACGTCGTATTCCAGGAACTCCTCGCGCTCGGGCGAGAGGTAGGGAACGACCTCCCGGTCGTCCAGGACGTTCGTGCCCACGAGCCCGAAGTAGAACGTGGACTCGCCGTCGCGCAGGGGGATGCCGGTGAGGCCGTAGCCGACCGCCCGGTCCTCCTCCTCGGAGAACGGCTCGGGGTCGATCACGGACAGCACGAGCTTGCCGTCCGCCGCATGCGCGTACTCTTCGAGGAGGTCGCGCACGCGTGCGACGTAGCCGGCCATGGTGGGGAGCCGGGCCGCGAGCGAGCGCGACACGTAGAGCCGCAGGGTGACCGGATCTTCGAGCCCGCGCAGGAGGTTGCGCGTTCCATCGGACAGGGTGAAGAGCCGCTGCTCGGTGAGGTCGAGCCGCAGCCGGGTCAGGGTCGAGTTGGCGAATACGTTGAGGGCGAGGAACGCCGCCACCGCGAGCGCGATCCCCACCGCCGTGTAGCCTTTGCCTTTCACCGGACCTTCTCTCCTTCCCGCCCCGCCGCTGCGCCGCACGGCCCCCGCGCTAGCGGGCCTTGTTGACCTCGAGCGCCTGTACGTTCACGAACAGCCACAGGGCGATGAGCGAGGCGAAGTACACGAAGTCGCGCAGATCGATGACCCCCTTGCCGATGTCCTGGAAGTGCCCGAGGAAGCTGAACGAGGCCACCGCCTCCACCAGCACCGCCGGAGCCCAGGCCCCGAACGCGTCGAGCACCACGGGATACCCGCTCAGGACGAACAGCAGGCACACCACCGCGCTCACCACGAAGGCGATGACCTGGTTGCGGGTGAGGGCGGAGATGCAAGAACCGATGGCGAGGTAGGCGCCCGCCATCAGCAGGCTGCCGAGGTAGCCCGCCACGACGATGCCGTTGTCGGGGTCGCCGAGGTAGTTGACCGTGATCCAGATGGGGAAGGTGAGCGCGAGGGCGAGCGCGGTGAACAGCCAGGCGGCGAGGAACTTCCCCAGGACCGCCTGGAACATGGTGACGGGCAGGGTGAGCAGCAGCTCGATCGTGCCCGAGCGGCGCTCCTCCGCCCACAGCCGCATGGCGAGGGCCGGGATCAGGAAGAGGTACAGCCACGGGTGGAAGTTGAAGAAGGCGCTCAAGTCCGCCTGCGCGCGCAGGAAGAAGCCGCCGATGTAGAAGGTGAACACCCCGGCGAGGGCGACGAAGATCGCCATGAACACGTAGGCGATGGGGGTCGCGAAGTAGCCGAAGAACTCGCGCTTGAAGATCGCCCAGACGTTCGCCACCGGTGCCGTCCTCTCCGTGCCGTGCCGTGCTCGTTTCTGCGGCCGCCGCCGCGCCGTTCCCGTTTCCGTTCCCGCCGTCCGCGTCCGGGGTCAGGAGCGCGTGCGGTCGGGTGCGGTGATCGCGCGGAACACGTCGTCGAGACGCCCGCGGTCCACCGTCAGCTCTTCCACCCCCCAGCCGCGCTCGCGCGCCACCCGGCCCACGTCGGCCGCGACCGCGCGTCCCGGCGCCGGCCGCACGCGCAGCCGCAGCCCCGCCGCCGCCCCTGCCTCCGCGCCGCCGTCCGGGGCCGCCTCCGCCACCTCCACCGCCTGCACTCCGGCGATGGCCGAGAGGGCGCTGCGCGCGTCCTCCGCGCCGGCGCTTCCCTCCTTCAGCACCAGGGTCACCGCGTTGTGCCCGTCGGCGCGCGCGTGCAGCTCCTCCGGGGTGCCGTCGCTCACGATGCGGCCCGCGGAGATGATGACCGCACGCGTGCACACCGCGTCCACCTCTTCGAGCAGGTGGGTGGAGAGGACGATGGCCTTGCGCGGCGCCATCTCGCGGATGAGGGAGCGCACCTCGTGCTTCTGGTTCGGGTCGAGCCCGTCCGTCGGCTCGTCGAGCACCAGCACCTCGGGGTCGTGCAGGATCGCCTGGGCGAGGCCCACCCGGCGCTTGAAGCCCTTGGACAGGGTCTCGATGGGCTGCTCGAGCACGCTCTCGAGCTGCACCCGCTCCACCGTGGCGGCGACGCCCCGGCGCTTGTCCGCGCCGCGGAGCCCCCGGATCTCGGCCGCGAACTCGAGGAACGCGCGGGTCGTCATGTCCGCGTAGAGCGGCGCCCCCTCCGGCAGGTAGCCGATGCGGCGCTTGGCCGCGACGGGAGCGGCCGCGATGTCCTCTCCCGCCACCGACACCCGCCCCGAGTCCGGTGCGAGGAAGCCGGTGACGACCTTCATGGTGGTCGACTTGCCGGCGCCGTTGGGGCCGAGGAACCCCAGCACTTCGCCGCGGCCGACGGCGAAGCTCACCCCGTCCACCGCCTTGATCGGCCCGAAGTGCTTGACCAGGTTTTCGATCTCGACCAGCTTGCCCATGTCCGGCTTGCGGTTCCTCTACGGCCCCCTCAAATGGGAACGATCGCGGAGAACTCAACCCCCCCGTCGGCGGGGGCGGGTACCGGCGGCGGGCTCCGGCGCTCCGCCGGCGGCGAACGGCGGGCCCTTGAGCTCCACCGTGTTGCCCTCGGGGTCCTCGACGTAGAGGGAGGGTCCGTGCCCGCGCGCCCCGTAGCGGCTCTCGACCGGCCCCGCCCGGTAGCCGCCGCGGGCGAGCGCGCCGCGGATGGCGGCCTCGTCGAACGGATCGACCTCGAGGCAGAAGTGGTCCAGGTTGCGGCCCCCGCCGCCCTTGTCCGGAGGCGCCGCGCCGCCCTTGCGGCCCAGCTCGCCGTCCGCCGGGACGAGGTCGATGAGGGAGGCCCCGGCGCGCAGCTGCACCAGCCCGGCGTCCAGCTCGCGCTCGACCGCGCACCCGAGCGTGTCGCGGTAGAACGCGAGCATGGCGCCGAGGTCGCGCACCCGCAGCACGACGTGGTCGAGCCCGGCGACGGGGATCGGCGCGCCGCCGCCGCCGGCCGCCGTCACCATTGGTTGCGCAGCTCGCGCAGCCGCAGGAACACGGTCTTCGGGTCCGGGTCGCCGGGCAGGTCCGGGAAGGCTTCGCGCAGCGCCGCGATCACCGCGGGGCTGGTGAGGCGGAAGAAGGCGTTCACCCGCCGCTCGAGGTCGAGGGTGGTCACCATCGCTCGTGCGGGGTCCTGGTCCGCCACCTCGTCGAGCAGGCGCTTCGCCTCCTCGTTGCCGGGCTCGCGGTCGAGGGTGAACTCGAGGTTGTTGGCGATGTAGTCGTGGCCCGGGTAGACGAGCGTGGCGCCGGGCAGCCGCGCGAGCTGTTCGGCGAAGGTCGAGTACAGCTCCTCGGGGTGGCCGCCGTTGTGGCAGTTCCCCGCGCCCGCGTTGAACAGCGTGTCCCCGCAGAAGAGCGCGGGGGTGTCGGTGTGCGAGAGCAGGCACACGTGGCTCATGGTGTGGCCCGGGGTGTCGAGCGCCTCGAGCTCCACCGTGCGCCCGACCCGGATCGTGTCGCCGGCCGCGAGCCCCCGGTCGATGCCGGAGAACGCCGCCTTGGCGTGCGCCAGCACCTTCGCGCCGGTGGCCGCGACCATCGCCTCGTTGCCGCCGATGTGGTCGTGGTGCTCGTGCGTGTTGAGGATCTGCGTCACCTCGAAGCCCCGCTCGCGGGCGGCGGCCAGGCACTTCTCGTGGTCGAGCGGGTCGACGGCGAGCGCCTCGCCCGTCTCCGGGCAGGCGATGAGGTAGTTGAAGTTCCGGTAGGCGTTGGCGGTCCAGATCTGTTCGACGATCATGTCGTTCCCCTCTTCGGCAAGGTAGTGGCGCCGGTTGTGCCGGTGGCGCCGGTGGCGCAGGGCTCGCGCACGAAGCCGAAGCGCGCGGGCAGCTCGGCGGCGGGCACGAACTCGAGCGGCGTCACCGCGTCCGCCTTCTCCCAGGCGAGCCCCAGCCGGCGGGCCGCCGCCGGCCGGCCGGCGGCCGCGGCGGCGAGCGCGGCTTCCACGGCGTCGTCGTCCAGCCGCTCGCCGGCGGCGGACCGGATGCGCTCGGAGAGCGCGCCCAGGTCGCGGCCGTCCACCAGTCCCGGCCCCAGCTCGGTCAGCACCATGACGTTGAGCTCCTCGTCCAGCGTCGCGGCGCGCGGCGCGCGCGCGGTGCGGCCTGTGTGGGTGGCGAGGTTCCCCGCCCCGTCCAGCCGGTACACCCAGGGCGCATACTCCAGCGCCACGAACACCCGCTGCGGCCCGTTCTGGAAGAACCACCGGCCCTCGCCGTCGCAGGCGTAGTTGCGGCCGATGAAGCGCACCGCCGCCTCGTTCGCAACCGGCTCCCCCTTGAGGCGCCAACGGCCGCGGCGGTCGAGGGCGAGCCAGCCGAACACGGCCGGCACGTCGGGCCACTTCGCCATTGCCCGGATGACGGCAGCGTCGAAAATGGCGGCGGACCTCCGGCGCTCGGGTGCACGGCGGGGATTGTCGGCCGGGAGGCGGCCCGCCCGCAAGCCGCCGGCATCGTCCGATGCGACATGAGCCTGAAGCGGCAGTGCGATGCCGATTCAAAGCGGGTCCGGGGCCAGCGCGTTGGAATATGCTCCGTCGTCGGCGTCGCCAGGGGCGGCAGCGGGAACGGAGCCGGGCCCGGTTTCGAAACGGGAGGACGGGAATGATCGCACTGTTGCAACGGGTCTCGCACGCCGAGGTCCTGGTGGAGGGACGGCGGATCGCGGAGATCGGCGCCGGGCTGCTGGTGTTCGTCGGCGTGCGCAGGGACGACGGGGAGGCGGCGGCGGAACGGCTCGCCGAGCGCGTGCTCGGCTACCGGGTGTTCGCGGACGGCGAGGGCCGCATGAACCGGAGCGTCGTGGAGACGGGCGGCGGCCTGCTGGCGGTGCCGCAGTTCACCCTGCCGGCCGACACCCGCAAAGGCATGCGCCCCGGCTTCAGCACCGCCGCGCACCCCGAGACCGCGCGCGGGCTGTTCGAGCGCTTCGTCGCCTGCGCGCGGGCGCGGCACGCACCGGTCGAGACCGGCCGCTTCGGCGAGCGGATGCAGGTCCGGCTGTGCAACGAGGGCCCCGTCACCTTCTGGCTCGAAGCCGGGACGGAGGCGCGGGAGGAGGGCGGGCGCTGACCGCGCCCGCCGCTCCCCGCCGCGCTCAGGATGGCGGGGGCGGGGGCGGCGTGCGCTCGCCGAGCCGTCCGCGGAGTTCGCCCCGCAGCTCCGATATCTCCCGGGACACCCCCCGGATGCTCGCACTCACCTTGTCGATTCCCCGATGGACCCGATCGAATCTCCCATCGAACCGGTCGAACCTCCGGTCGAATCTCCCGTCGAGCCGATCGAATCCCCGGTCGAATCTCCCGTTGAACCGGTCGAATCTCCTGTCGA
>CAZSPS010000219.1:0-2171 GCA_964608875.1 uncultured Ectothiorhodospiraceae bacterium | reverse complement strand
GGTGGAGTTCGTCTCCGCCAATCCCACCGGGCCGCTCCACGTCGGGCACGGCCGGGGCGCCGCGTACGGCGCGAGCATCGCGAACATCCTCGAAGCGGTCGGCTTCGACGTCGAGCGCGAGTACTACGTCAACGACGCCGGAAGGCAGATGGACCTGCTGGCGCTCAGCGTGTGGCTGCGCTACCTCGAGCTCCTGGCGGACGGCGGCGGCGCCGGCGCGGCGGACCCGGCGGCGGCCCGCGCGGCGGCGCCGGAGCTGCCGGCGGGCGCCTACCGGGGCGAGTACGTGCGGGACGTCGCGCGCGGCCTCGTGCGCGAGCACGGCGAGCGCTTCGCGCGCGGCGGCTTCGAAGCCCCGGCGCCCGCCCCCGGCGGCAACGAGGACGCGCACCTCGACGCCTTCGTCGCGGCGGCCCGCGACGCCCTGGGCGAGCGCGACTACGCGGCGCTCGCCGACGCCGCGCGCAGCGAGATCCTGGACGGCATCCGCGACGACCTCGCCCGCTTCGGCGTGACGTTCGAGCGTTGGTTCTCCGAGCGCTCCCTCACCGAGGGGGCCATCGGGCGCGCGCTCGAGGTCCTGCGCCAACGCGGCGAGGCCTACGAGCAAGACGGGGCGCTGTGGTTCCGCTCCACCGGCCACGGCGACGAGAAGGACCGCGTGCTGGTGCGCGAGAACGGACAGAGCACCTACTTCGCCTCCGACGTGGCCTACCACCTCGACAAGTTCGAGCGCGGGTTCGACCGGCTCGTGGACGTGTGGGGCGCGGACCACCACGGCTACGTCGCGCGGGTGCGGGGCGGGATCGCGGCGCTCGGACGCGACCCGGAGGCGTTCGACGTGGTGCTGGTGCAGTTCGCCAACCTGTGGCGGGGCGGGGAGCGGGCCTCCATGTCCACCCGCTCCGGCGAGTTCGTGACCCTGCGCGAGCTGGTGGACGAGGTGGGAGCGGATGCGGCCCGCTTCTTCTACGTGCTGCGCAAGAGCGACCAGCACCTCGACTTCGACCTCGACCTCGCGAAGTCGCAGTCCAACGACAACCCCGTGTACTATGTGCAGTACGCGCACGCCCGCATCCGCAGCGTGCTGCGGCGGGCGGAGGAAGACGGAGGGGCGGCGGCAGGCCCCGGGCGGGTCGAGCACCTGCGCGAGCGCCGCGAGCTGGACCTGCTGAAGACGCTGTCCCGCTACCCGGAAGCCGTCGAGGACGCCGCGATCGCCTGTGAACCCCACCAGCTCGCCCACTACCTGCGGGAGCTCGCGACCGCGTTCCACGGCTATTACAACGCGCACACCATCCTGGACCCCGACCCACTGGTGAGAAGCGCCCGGCTCACGCTGTGCGAGGCGGTGCGGCGGGTCGCCGCGGACGGGCTCGGGCTGCTCGGGGTGGGCGCGCCGGACACCATGTAGCGGGGGTCGGCGGACGGGACAGGCATGGCGCGCAAACCCTCATCACGCATCCCGCGCCCGACCGGGAAGTACCGCAAGCCCCCCGACCCGTCCTCGCGGGGCCGCTTCGCGGGCGGACTCGCGCTCGGGCTCGCGGTCGCGGCCGGAGTCCACTTCTACCACGCCGGCCCGCCGGGCTGGGCGGGCGGCGGGCCGGACCGCGGCGCGGAGGCGGCGGACGGCGGCGAGCCGCCCTTCGAGTTCGACTTCTACGACTACCTGCCGAAGAAGCAGGTCCCGGTCGCCGAGCCGCCGCCCGCCGCGAGCACGCCGGCTGCCGCCCCGCAGCGCACGGCGGCGGCGCGCCCGGCCCCCGGCCGCACGGCGCCGGACCGCCCTCCCGCGGCCGATGCGCCGGCCCCCGCGCCGGCGCCCGCTCCCGCCACAGCGGCAGCCGAAGGGGTCCAGTACCTGCTACAGGCGGGTTCGTTCCGGAAGATGGAGGAGGCGGACAAGCTCCGGGCCTCGCTCGCGCTCGCGGGCTACGAGTCGCGCATCCGCACCACGCGGCACGACGGGGACGAGTGGCACCGCGTGGTGCTGGGCCCCTTCCGCGACCGGGCGGCGGCGGACGAGACGCGCGACGGCCTCCGCGCCTCCCAGGGGATCGAGCACACGGTGCTGATGCGCGAGGGCTCGTGAGGAGATGGAGCGGGTGAAGGGAATCGAACCCTCGTATTCAGCTTGGGAAGCTGATGTTCTACCATTGAACTACACC
>CAZSPS010000218.1:0-2607 GCA_964608875.1 uncultured Ectothiorhodospiraceae bacterium | reverse complement strand
TCCGTAGGGACGCCCGGCCGGGCCGTCCGGACGGGCGGCGGCCTGCGCGTCGTGCGGGGGATGAGCCCCCGCCGCGCCGGCTCGCTCCACCCCGCCCCGTCCTTCCATCGCAGCCACGGTTCCCCCGCCCCCATGAGGAGGCGGGCCGCGGGCGCTGCGTCCAGCTGCGTCGCCTCGCTCCGTCCTTCCATCGCAGCCGCAGTCCCCCCGCCCCGATAAGGAGGCGGGCCGCAGGCATTGCGTCCGGCGGCAAGTCCCGTCTCGCGCAAGACCCGGCGCTGGCCGGCGCCACATCCGCAGGACTTTCGTAAGGCAACCACGGGAGAGACCCGATGAACGACAACAAGCGCACCTGGACGACCCCGAAGCTCACCCCGCTCGAAGGAGAGAGCGCGGACGGAGCCCTCATCACCGCGATGTGGATGGGGGTCTTCCTGGGCGGAATGCAGGCAGGAGAGGCGAAGACCAATGTCGGCGGATCGGAAACGCGATCGACCGGGAGGATGAACGGAATGACGTACTACTCCCACACCGGCCCCTCGTAAGCCCCCCGAAGAGCGCAGGGACGCGCTACTCGTGGACCGGCCCCCCGTAGCCATCGGGCCGGACCCGCACCACCGCCCCGCGCGGTGGCCTATACTGCCTGCGGGTCTCGACCGGGGAGAACGCGGCCATGCAGCTTCTGCACACGATGCTACGGGTGGGCGACCTCGAGCGCTCTATCGACTTCTACACCAAGGTGATCGGGATGGAGCTGCTGCGCACCACCGAGCGCCCCGAGCAGAAGTACACCAACGTCTTCGTCGGCTTCAACGGCGGCAACCGCAACGGCGAGGCCGAGATCGAGCTCACCTACAACCACGGCGTGTCGGACTACGAGCTCGGCACCGCCTACGGGCACATCGCGCTCGGGGTGGACGACGTCGCCCAGACGTGCGAGCGCATCCGCGCGGCGGGCGGCAAGGTCACGCGCGAGCCCGGCCCGGTCAAGGGCGGCGCCACCGTGATCGCCTTCGTCGAGGACCCTGACGGCTACAAGGTCGAGCTCGTCGACACCTCCTCGCGCAAGCTATGAGCCCGCACTCCGCACGCTGATGATCGACTTGCGCAGCGATACGGTGACGGGGCCGACGGCGGCGATGCGCGCGGCCATCGCGGCGGCCGAGGTGGGGGACGACGTGTACGGGGAGGACCCCACCGTGAACGCGCTCGAGCGGCGCGCGGCGGAGGTGGCCGGCATGGAGGCGGGGCTCTTCGTGTCGAGCGGGACGCAGGGGAACCTGCTCGCCCTCCTCACCCACTGCCGGCGCGGCGACGAGTACATCGCCGGGCAGCGCGCGCACTGCTACCGCACCGAGGGGGGCGGGGCGGCGGTGCTCGGCGGCATCCAGCCGCAGCCGCTCGACTTCGCGCCGGACGGCACCCTGCCGCTCGCCGCCGTGCGGGCCGCCGTCAAGCCCGACGACGACTTCCACTACGCGCGCACGCGGCTGCTGTGCCTGGAGAACACCCAGAGCGGCAAAGTGCTGCCGCTCGACTACCTCGCCGACGCCGCCGCCCTCGCGGGCGAGCTCGGCCTCGCCCTCCACCTCGACGGTGCGCGCCTTTTCAACGCCGCCGTGGCGCTCGGGGTGGAGGCGGAGGCCATCGCCCGGCACTTCGACTCGGTGTCGTTCTGCCTCTCCAAGGGCCTCGGGGCGCCGGCCGGATCGGTGCTCTGCGGCCCGCGCGAGTTCATCGACGAGGCGCGGCGGGCGCGCAAGATGCTGGGCGGCGGGATGCGCCAGGTGGGGCTGCTCGCCGCCGCCGGCCTGCACGCCCTCGAGCACCACGTCGAGCGGCTGGCCGAGGACCACGCGAACGCGCGCCGCCTCGCCGCCGGACTCGCGGACATCGGCCCGCTCGGCTTCAACGGCAAGGCGGTGCACACGAACATGGTGTTCGTGGAGGTGGACGAGAGCTACCGCGCCGCGCTGCACGCGCACCTGCAAGGGGCGGGCATCTTCATCGACGACTCCGAGCGCAACCCGGTGCGGCTCGTCACCCATCTCGACGTGAGCGAGTCCGACATCGACGAGGTGGTGGCGCGCTGCAAGGCGTTCTTCGCGCGCAACCATTGAGGCGCGCGCCCGGGCAGGCGGGCGGGGACGAGACGGGCGGGCCGCCGGCTCAGTCCGCCGCTTCGTCCAGGTACGCCTCCATCGGCGGGCAGGTGCACACGAGGTTGCGGTCGCCGAAGGCGTTGTCCACCCGCCCCACCGGCGGCCAGTACTTGTCCTCCCGGACCCACGGCGCGGGGAAGATCGCCTGCGCGCGGCTATAGGGCGCGCGCCACTCGTCTTCGCCCAGCAGCGCCACGGCGTGCGGCGCGTTGCGCAGCAGGTTGTCGTCCGGGTCCGCCTCCCCCCGCTCCACCGCCCGGATCTCCTCGCGGATCGAGATCATCGCCTCGCAGAACCGGTCCAGCTCCTCCTTCGACTCGCTCTCCGTCGGCTCGATCATGAGCGTATCGGCCACCGGGAAGGACGTGGTCGGGGCGTGGAAGCCGTAGTCCACGAGCCGCTTCGCCACGTCCTCCACCGTGATCCCGCACGACTTCTTGACGGG
>CAZSPS010000217.1:0-7716 GCA_964608875.1 uncultured Ectothiorhodospiraceae bacterium | reverse complement strand
CGTCTACGAGGACTTCCAGACTGTCTGCGGGCTTCTCGGCGTGACGCTCGGCACCCGTCCCGTGCCGCTGATGGGCGGCGGGAGGAGAGCAAAGCCGCAGATCTTCTATTCGGGATTTTCCTCGCAAGGCGATGGCGCGTCGTTCTCCGCGACGTACCAATACGCTCCCGGCGCGGCCCGCGCCATCCGGGCGCACGCGCCGCGCGACACGAATCTGCACGGGATCGCCGATGCGCTTCAGGCGGTCCAGCGCCGCAACTTTTTCCAGCTCGCCGCCGATGTCCGCCAGCGCGGACGCTACTGCCACGAGTACACGATGGCCATCGACGTCGAGCGCGACAGCCCGACCTGGCAGCCCATGACGGACGGCGCCGAGGACACGGTCATCGAGGCCATCCGCGATCTGGCCCGCTGGCTCTATCGCCAGCTCAAGCGCGAGTACGACTACCAGACGTCCGACGCCGTGGTGGACGAGACCCTGGCCGTCAATGCCTTCACGTTCACCGCCGAGGGCGCGCGCTTCGGCTGATCGCGCCGGTTCCCGTTCGCGCGACCCGCCGCCCGGAGTCCGGCGGGCCGTTCGGCAGGCGGCCCGGCGGCGCGGCGCGGGAGGGATACCGCCCCGATTCGCCGCCGGCCTTCCATCCCGACCCATCCGGAGACTTCCATGCCCGACGCCGTTTCCCCGGCGGACGCCGCCGCGCGCCCGTCCGCCCCGCCACTCGCGCCTTTTGCGGGCGACGGCCCGCCGCCTGCCAAGGCCGTCTCGCCGTCTGCCAAGACCGCTCCGCCGCCTGCCGGGGCCGTCCTGCCGTCCGCCCGGGCCGAAGCACTCATCGCCGCGGCCCGGACCCTGCTGCCCGTCCTGGAGGGCGGACGATCGCTCGACGCATCGACCCTGAGAGACGCCATGACGCGGGCGTTCGGCGGGACCGACGCCGGGGGCGCCTGGCTGTGGAAGGACGCCTACGAGGCGGCCGAGGCTGTGCTGGTGCTGTTTCTGCAACGGTACGGGCGCGCCATGCGCCGCCGCGCCGGGGCCGGGCCGGACGGTCCCGCGAACATGCTCGCCATGCTCTCGGCGCTGGCGGCGCTGGAGCCCTCGCACACCCGCCGCTCCGAGGAACAGGTGCGCCTGCAGCAATTCTCCACGCCCCTGCCGCTGGCCTACGCGGCGCTGAAGGCCGCCGCCGTGCGCCCCGGCGATGTCGTGCTCGAACCGTCCGCGGGCACCGGGATGCTCGCCGTGATGGCCGAGTGCGCGCTCGCGTCCGGCGCCAGCGGTTCGCTGCATCTCAACGAGATCGCGGCCCTTCGGGCGGCAGTCCTCGCCAGGCTCTTCCCGAACGCCGAAGTCACCCACCATAACGCTGAGGCCATCGCAGACTTCCTGCCGGACGCCCGGCCGACCGTCGTGCTGATGAACCCCCCGTTCTCGGCGACGCCCGGCGTGTCCCGAATCCGCCACAACGCGGATCTTCGGCATCTCCGCTCGGCGTTCTCCATGCTACCGCCGGGTGGGCGGCTGGTGGCCGTCACCTCGGCCAACTGCGTGCCGGGAAACACGGCTTGGAACGGCGCATTCGCCTCGCTCGGCAAGGATGCCCGCGTTGCGTTCACGATGGCGGTCGACGGACGCGTTTACGCGCGGCGCGGCACCGGGTTCGAGACGCGGCTCACCGTGCTCGATCGCAGCGCCGTGCCCGGCATTGCGGTCGATCCCTCGGTCCGGGCCGCCGACGCCGCCGAACTGCTCGACGCCGCGATCGCGTCCGTTCCGCCGCGCCTGCCCGTGGAGCCCGCGCCCGGGGCGGATCTGTTCGGTCACGTCCCGGCGCCGCGAACCCGGCGAACGAGAACCGCCCGCACGACCGCCGCGCCGTCTACCCCGCGGCCCGCCCGCGACTGGGGTCCGGTAGCGGAACTGGACATCGGCGCCGCGGCGGCGGATTCCGGCGCGGATCCGGACATTCCGCCCGCCGCCGGTCCTTACGAGGCGTGGCGCCCGAGCGTCGCGCGCGTGCCCGGCGCCGTCCCGCATCCGACCCCGCTGGTGCAGTCCGCCGCGATGGCCGCCGTGCCGCACCCGCCGCCGTCGTACCGCCCGATGCTGCCGGAGCGGGTTGTATCCGAAGGCGCGCTGTCCGACGCCCAACTGGAGAGCGTCGCGCTCGCGGGCGAGGCCCATTCGCGGCATCTCGCCGCGCGCTACCGGATCGGGTCCGGCTGGGAGACCGTGCTTCGCTGCCGTGACGACGGCGAGCCGATCGACGGAGACGCCACCGCCGACGGCGAAACGCTTTCCGGGCCGGTGCGATTCCGGCACGGCTGGATGCTCGGCGACGGCACCGGCGCGGGCAAGGGCCGGCAGGTCGCCGCCGTCGTGCTCGATCGCTGGCTCAAGGGGCAGCGCCGCGCGCTGTGGCTGTCGCAGTCCGACAAGCTGCTGGAGGACGCGCGCCGCGACTGGACCGCGCTCGGCGGTCGGGAAACCGACGTGATCCCTCTCGGCAAGTTCCGCCAGGGAGCGGAGATCCCGCTGTCCGAAGGCATCCTGTTCACGACCTATGCGACCCTACGCTCGCCGGCCCGACAGAACAGGGCATCCCGTCTCGACCAGATCGTCGGATGGCTCGCGGGCAGCCTCGACGAAGACGACCGCCACGCCTTCGACGGTGTCGTGGTGTTCGACGAAGCCCACGCCATGGCCAACGCCGCGGGCGGCAAGGGCAACCGCGGCGACATCGCGCCTTCGCAGCAGGGCCGTGCGGGTTGAGGCTCCAGCACGCGCTGCCGGACGCGCGCGTCGTCTACGTCTCCGCGACCGGCGCCACGACGGTCCCCGGATTGGCCTATGCCGGGCGCCTGGGGCTCTGGGCCGCCGGCGAGACGCCGTTCGAGACCCGCGCGGAGTTCGTCTCCGCCATGGAGGCGGGCGGCGTCGCCGCGCTTGAAGTGGTCGCGCGCGATCTCAAAGCCTTGGGCCTGTACCAGGCCCGAGCACTGTCGTACGACAGCGTGGAAGTAAACATCCTCGAACACGCCCTGACCGACGCCCAGCGGCGCATCTACGATGCCTACGCCGGCGCGTTCAAGGTCATCCACGCCAATCTCACCGAGGCGCTGAACGCCACCGGCATCGCCGACGGGGAGTCCACGCTCAACCGCAACGCGAAATCGGCGGCGATGTCCGCATTCGAGGGCGCCAAGCAGCGGTTCTTCGGGCACCTGCTCACTTCGATGAAGTGCCCGTCGCTGATCCGCGCCATTGAGGCCGATCTCGAGCAGGGGCGCTCCGCTGTCGTGCAGCTCGTGTCCACCGGCGAGGCGCTGATGGAGCGAAGGCTCGCCGAGATCCCGGCCTCGGAATGGGACGATCTCAACGTCGACCTCACCCCGCGAGAAACCGTGATCGAGTTCCTTGCCCACGCGTTCCCGGTGCAGCTCCAGGAACCGTTCACCGACGCCGAGGGGAACCTGATGTCCCGGCCCGTGTTCGACGCTGACGGCAATCCCGTGCTCTGCCGCGAGGCCGTGGCCCGGCGCGACGCGCTGATCGAGCAGCTTGCGGCCCTGCCGCCGGTCCCCGCGGCGCTGGATCAAATCGTGCAACACTTCGGGCACGACGCCGTGGCGGAAGTGACCGGTCGCTCGCGGCGCGTGGTCAGACTGACCGACCCGCGCGGCGAGCGCCTTGCGCTGCGCAACCGGCCGGCGTCGGCGAACCTGTCCGAGGCCGCCGCGTTCATGGACGGGACCAAGCGCATCCTGGTGTTCTCGATGGCCGGCGGCACCGGGCGCAGCTATCACGCGGACTTGTCGTGCGCCAACACCGAGCGCCGCGTGCATTACCTCCTGGAGCCCGGCTGGCGGGCCGACCAGGCGATCCAGGGGCTCGGCAGGACGCACCGCACGCACCAGGCGTCCGCGCCATTGTTCCGGCCCGTCGCCACCGACGTGAAGGGCGAGCGGCGGTTTATCGCCACCATCGCCAGACGGCTCGATAGCCTAGGCGCCATCACGCGCGGACAGCGCGACAGCCAGACCGCCATGGGCGGCGGGCAGTCGCTGTTCCGCGAGAGCGACAACCTGGAAAGCGCCTACGCCAAGGCGGCGCTTCGCCAGTTCTACGGATCGCTGTGGCTTGGGCGCATCGGCGGCTGGACGCCTGAGCGATTCGAGGACGCCACCGGCCTGAAACTGTCCCACGAGGGATCGCTCAAGGAAAACCTGCCGCCCATGCCGAAGTTCCTCAACCGGCTGCTGGCGCTGCCCATCGACGAGCAGAACGAGCTGTTCGCCGAGCTTGAAACGCGCATCGCCGCCAACATCGAGCAGGCCGTCGAGGCGGGCACCTACGAGCTCGGCGTGGAGACCGTGCGGACGGATTCGCTCGACGTGGCCGGACGGGAGACGCTGTACGATCACCCCGGGACCGGCGCGGCGACGGAGCTGGTCGAGATCCTGCGCCGCGACAAGCTTCAGCCGACGACGGCCGACGCGGCCCTGGCGCTCGCCACCCGCGACCCCGGACCCGACGGTCAGCCGAGACTCGCGGTCAACGCGCGCTCGCAGCGCGCCGCGGTCGTGCTGTCCGCTCCGTCGCGCCTGTTCGACGACGGCGGGGTGCAGGAGCGCCTGCGTCTCGTGCGGCCCGACGCCCGCCAGTCGCTGGCGCGCGATGAACTGCGTTCCTCGCACTGGCGCCGGGCTCCAGAGGCCGATTGGCGGCGCATCTGGGACGCCGAGGTCGCCGCGCTGCCCTCGCACCGCGAATCCCGGTTCTGGCTCGCCACGGGGCTTCTCTTGCCGGTCTGGGACCGGCTGCCCGCGGAGAACATGCGCGTGCGCCGGCTCACGACCGACGAGGGCGCTGCGTTGATCGGGCGCGTGCTCGACGCCGAGCAGGTCCGGGCCGTGCGGCAGGCGTTCGGCCTCGGCGGCGGGTTCGAGATGACCGGGGAGGAGGCGTTCGAGGCGGTGCTCTCCCGCGGGGCCGCCATGCCCCTGGCCAATGGCTGGCGCGTCGCACGCCGCCGCCTCATGGGCGCCGACCGCGTCGAGATCGAGGGTCCGACGGACACCGATCTGCCTGCGCTCAAGCGCCTCGGCTGCACGGTGGAGATTGTCTCCTACCGCGCCCGCGTGTTCACGCCGGTCGCCGGAACGCTCGGCCGCGTGCTCGAACGCTGGCCCGCCGCGTGACGCGGCCCGCACCGCATGACGCGGATCGGATGCCCGATGCAGCGCGTGCTGCCGGCCCGCCGGGGTACGTACCGCCGGCCCGCCAGGGGCTGCCGGCCCGCCAGGGCCCCGCGCTTCCCCCATCGCCCGGGCGCGTGCATGCTGTCGTGCCGCCACGCCCTCAAGCCACGGAGAAACTTCATGACCGCGCAAACGCTGCCGGACAATCCCAACTTCTGCTTCTGCCCCGCCTACGACGTGGAGGCCGACGTGCAGCAGATCCGCATCGTCATCGAAGGGCTCACCGGCCACGTCCCGACGGCGCTGATCGCGCTCGACCTCGACGATGCGCTCGGCATCTGCGACAAGCTCAACCGCCGCCTCGGGTTCGACCGCGAGGCCTGGACGGCCCTGGCCGCCGCGTCGATGCGCGAGGAAGACATCGGGTCCGATGAGCCGCCGTGGCACTGAGCGCCGGGCAGCGCCTGACGGCGGGCGACGCCCGCCTTGGCCCGGTATGGGGAAACCCCTATAATTCACAATCAACGATGCCATGCTGAAACAAGTCCAATGGGTCGGTTCGAGCAAAGCGGATCTGAAGCGGTTTCCCGACGCCGTGCAGGATCGCATGGGCTTCGCGATCTACCAGGCCCAGGCCGGGGGCCGGCACCGCGACGCCAAGCCGCTGAAGGGCTTCGGCTCCGGCGTCCTTCAGGTCGCCGCGCGCCACGGCGGCGACGCCTACCGGGCGGTCTACACCGTGCGCTTCGCATCCGCGGTCTATGTCCTGCACGTCTTCCGGAAGAAGGCCAAGCGGGGCGTGGCCACCCCGAAACCGGAACTGGACCTCATCCGGCGCCGGCTGCGCGCGGCCGGCCGGCATCACGTCGAGCATGGCGGAGGATAAGCGCATGACCGAATCCGACACCCGCATCGAACCCGGCTCCGGCAACGTCTTCGCCGACCTGGGCCGTCCCGGCGCCGACGCCCACCTGCTGAAGGCCGAACTCGTCAACCGCATCGACGCGCTGGTGCGCCGGCGCGGCATCACCCAGGCCGAGGCGGGGCGGCTGCTCGGGCTGGCGCAGCCGGACGTCTCGCGGCTGCTGCGGGGCGACTTCCGGGAGTATTCCCTGGAACGGCTGTTCCGCCTGCTGAACGCGCTCGGGCGCGATGTCGATATCGTCATCCGCCCGCCGCGCTCGGCCGACGGGGGCCGGCTGCGCATCGCCGCCGATACGCGCTGACTCCGCCTCCCGGCGCTCGCACCTGCTTCGCCACCGTCCGCACGATGGTAGTCGCATCCCTCGAACGGTCCTCCGCGGTGGAATAAACCGGGAAATCCCGGATTATTCGATCGTGCGCGTTGCGGTCCGTCCGGGCTGAATCTGCCCCGGGGGGCGTGACCGACTGACCGCTGCGCCGTCGGCCGGCGGCCCTTCGGCCCGATCCCTGGCGGGCAGGACGCTTTTCCATACGTTGGAGGATAGACGGGGTCCGGGCGAAGGCCGCAAGTCGAGAGGGAGAACCGCGGTCGCCATCCTCATTCCGGAGACCACGACATGAACGCACCCACCTACGCCGGCATCGGCGCCCGCGCCACCCCGAAACCGGTGCTGGCCGACATGACGACCATCGCGGCCTGGCTCGTGCGCACCGGCTGGCGTCTGGCGAGCGGCGGCGCGCACGGGGCCGATGCGGCGTTCGCGGCGGGGACGCCGGCGCCTCAACGCACCCTGTACCTCCCCTGGGCGGGCTACAACGGGCACGCCGGAACAGACTACCGGGTTGCGTCCCAGGCTGAACTCGCCGGCTGGATGGCCGTGGCCGGGCGCCTGCATCCCGCCTGGCATCGCTGTTCCCCGGCCGTGCGCAAGCTCCACGCGAGGAACGCCGCCATCCTCCTTGGACCCAAGCTCGACCGGCCGGTGAACGCGGTGGTGGCGTGGACCCCGGAAGGCGCCGTCACGGGGGGCACGGGCCTTGCGCTGCGCATCGCGGCGGAGCATGACATCCCGGTGTTCAATCTTGCCGTCTTCCCCCCGCGCTCCGTCTGCGAGGGCCTGCGGGCCATCCGTCGCGCCGCCTGATCCCCCGTTACATCGAGGCAGAGCCTCGCGGCGGGCCGGGCAAACGCCCGGCGGAGCCGAGGGAGGCGGTCTCCCTCGCGCCGGGCGTCCCACTGGAGACCCCGCATGTACCTCTTCGAACCCGACACCGATCCCATCGCTCCGTCCGCCTGCGACCTTCTTGCCGATCTCGGCCTGAATGTCCGAACCGTGCGCGACGCCCTGACCGACGACCGGTCCCGCGAGTGCCCGGACTTCGATCCATCGCCGAACCGGAGTTGGAGGGAAGCGGGGAGAAGGATGAACGGCCGGGGGCCGGGGAGAGGGATCGACCCGGACTCCGGACGTTCGCAACCCAACGTCACAGCAACCAACCAAGGAGCACAGTCATGGCTTTCGGATTGAACCGCGTGGAACTCATCGGCCGCCTCGGCGCCGACGTGGCCGTCAACCACCTCACGAG
>CAZSPS010000216.1:0-4199 GCA_964608875.1 uncultured Ectothiorhodospiraceae bacterium | reverse complement strand
CCCTCTCACTCTCCCCCGGCGCCGCGTGCATCGCCAGGGCGTGCGCCACCCGCCGCTCGATGGCGCGCTCGTCGAGCGGCGGGCCGCCGTCCGCGAGATAGCCGTGGTCGGCGAACCACTCCTCGAGCCCGTGGCGGTTCTTCTCGCGGAAGCGGGGCACGCCGCCCGCGGCGAGCGCCTCGAGCACGGCCCGCGCGTCGCCGCCCACCTCCTCCGCCAGCTCCTCCAGGCGGTGCGCGAAACGCTCGCTGACCTCGCCCGACGCCTGCAGCGCCCCGCGGTCCACGGGCCGCGCGCGCCCCACGCGCCACGCTTCCACCCACGCCGCCGCGCCCGCCGCCCGGCGCCGGAGGGCCGCACGCTCGGCCCCGGACAGGATCAGGCCCGCCTCGTCCGAATCGAGCAGCGCGGCGAGCGGCCCGAGCCGGTCCACCCCGGCGCGCAGCAGGCGCCGCAGCAGGTCGAGGTCGTCGCGCAGGAGATGGAACAGGTCGAGGGCGGCCGGAGACTCCCAGGGGTGCACCGGCGAGGCCCCGATCAGCACGGCGTACTCCTCGGGCGTGCGCCTGCCGGGGGCCGGGAACTCCGGGGCGGGCGGCGGCAGCTCGACCTCCGCGGGATGCGCCACGGCGCGGCCCGTGCGCCGGCTCTCGGCCAGGTCGATGACGTTCGTCTCGCCCCCCGCCGCCCAGAAGGCGGCCTCGTCCGGCTGCGAGGTCAGGTAGACGATCTGGCGGCCCTCGTCCTCGGCGAACCGGCGAAGGCTCTCCACCGCCGCGCGGTAGCGCTCGGGGTCGGACGTGGTGAGCGCCTCGTCGAGGAAGAACGGCAAGGGCGCGCATCCCTTCTCCGCCTCCAGGGCGAAGGCGAGGCGCACCGCGAGCAGGAGCTGCATGCGGGTCCCGCTCGAGAGCTCCGACAGGCTGCGCCATTCGCCCGTCGCCGTCTCGCGCGCCCGGAACGCGGCGCCGCCGTCCCTGCCGCTTCCGCCGCCGCCACTGCCACCGCTGCCGCCGCCCGCCAACCCCAGCTCGTACTGGTGGCGCGTGAAGCGCCCGAACCAGTCTTCGGCGCGCGCCAGCACCGCCGGCCGGCTCATGCCCACGTGCTCCTCTTCCACCCGCTCCAGGAGGAAGGCGCCGGCATCGGCCAGCCGGGCCTCCTCGCGGCAACGGCCGAGGGCGTCCTCGGCGCGCTGGTGCTCCGTGCGGGCGTCTTCGAGGCCGCGCGCATTCTCGGTCTGTCCGACGAGCGTGCGGATGCGGGTGATCTCCTCCGCGAGCGCGCTCTCCTGACCCGCCCGCCCGGCCAGCTCGTTGCGGCGCAGGACGAGGCCCGCCCGGTCGCCGGCTTCGACGGCGTCGACGAGGTGGGGGCGCTCGTCGAGGCCCCGGAGCAGCAGGTCTTCGCCGCCCCGCGCCTGGTCGAGCTCGCTTCCGAGCACGCGCCACTCTTCGAGGCGCGAGAGGCGCCCGCGCAGCTCCGCCTCCCGCGCCGCCTCCAGGCCGCCGCCGTGCGCGCCCGCGCCGCCCCTCCCGGCGCCGGCGGCCTCCTCCTCCCCGCCCGCGCCGCCGGGCGCGTCCCGCGCCGGTCCGCCGCCGGACTCGTCGTCCGCGACGATGCCGGCACGCCGGAACAGCTCCTCGATGGCCGCTCCCTTCCTTGCGATCTCGGCCACCAGCTGCGTCTCCCGCAACCGCGCCGCGGCGGTGTCCCGGAGCGCCTCCTCGCGCCGCCGGACGCGCGCGGCAAGCCGGTCCAGGCACTGTCCGAGCACCTCCGCATCGGGTGCAAGGGGCCCCGCTTCCGGCGCTCCGCCCTCGCCGGCGAGGAAGCTCCCGAGGGCCGCACGCACCTTCCCGGCCTCGCGTTCCAGATGCGCCACCCTCGACTCGACCGCGCGCACCTCGATGTCCGCCTGGTCGTACTGGCCGGCGAGCCGCAGCCACCGGTCGAACGAGGCGTCGAGCCGCTCGGGGGCGAAGTTCACGCGCCGCGCGATGGCGGCGAAGCTCTCGCGCTTGCGCTCGTAGTCGGCGCGCAACGCCTCGCGCCGGCCCTCCGCCTCCCGGCGCCGGCGCCGCTCGGCCTCCCGGCGCCATGCTTCCGCCTGCTCGCGGTCCAGCTCGAACAAGCGCGCCTCTACCGGTCCCGGCGTCCAGGAGTCCGGAGGAGCGGCGGCGCCGAGCGCGTGGAAGCGCCGCTCGGCCTCCCGGCGCTCCCGGCCCCCGGCGGAGCTCCAGAACGGCAGGCAACACACGACCGCCAGCGCGAGCAGCAGCAGCACCCCCAGCGCCTCCGGCCGGCCCCAGAGCCCGGCCGCCAGGATGCCCGCACCCGCGAAGGCGGCGGCGAGGGCGGCCGCCGCGAACCCCAGCCAGCGCAAGAGCGGCCCGCGCGCGCTCCCCTGCGAAGCGGACAGCCACCGCAGCAGCTCGCGCCGCGCCGCGCCCAGCATCTCCTGGTCCTGGACCGGGGCCGAGTCCGTGTCGCCGGACAGACGCGCGATCTCCGCGTCGAGCGCCCGCAGCTCGGCCACCGCCGCGCGGCTCGCGCCGAGCGCCTGCTCCACCGTATGCACCGCCTCGGGGCCGATCAGCGCCTCCCTGCCCGGCTCGCCGCCGAGCTCGGCCACCGCCCGGTCGCGGGCCGCCAGCGCTTCGCCGAGGCGGGTCCGCCCGCGCCCCAGCTCGCCCTCCAGTTGCCGGAGCCGGTCGAGGGAGGGCCGCAGGTCGGCGATCGCGACCTCGTCCACCCCACTCTCGCCGAGCCCCGTCTCCTCCAGCGCCCGCTCGGCCGCGCGCCGCTCCGCCCCCACCTGTTCGAGCCCTTCGGCCGACCCCCGCCGCTCCTCGCGCAGGAGTTCGAGATCGCGCGCCTCCTCGCCCGTCAACCGCTCCATGCCCGGCGGGAACGCGTCGCGGCGCCGCTCCAGCCCCAGCCGCTGCTCGCGCCGGTCGAGCAGCTCGATGGCCCGCTCCACCTGCTCCGCCTCCCGGCCCGCCTCCTCGGCGCCGGCGCGCTCGCGTTCGAGGTCCGAGAGCCGCTGCTCCTGCCGGTACAGCTCGCCCTGGCGGACCTGGACCTCGCGCAGCTTCCTGTCGGCCGCGGCCAGCGCCTCGGCCTCCTTGCGTCCGTGCCGGGGCGAGAGATCGAAGCCGCACTCCTTGCGGGCCGCGCCGAGGTCGTAACCCCCGGCCAGCTCGCGCGCGACGTTGCGGGCGATGTCCGCATCGGTGCCGGCGTCGCTCGCGAGCAGGTCCTCGAGATGCAGGAGGTAGCAGGGGGCGAGCCGGTGCTCGGGAAGTTCGGGCGGCGAGCCCCCCTCCTCTCCGTCGCGCCGCCACGTGACGGCGCGGCCGAGGCGCACGGCCTCAAGCTTCCCCTCCCCGCCGTCGAACGAGACTTCCACGTAGGCGCCCTCGCCCGCCGGCTCGCCGTCGTAGAGGGCGGCGCGCACGGCGCGCGGCAGGCTCGACTTGCCCGAGCCGTTCGGCCCCGCCACGAGGTTCACCCCGTCCTCGAACCCCTCGACCGTGAAACCGGGACTCGGGATGCCGGCCAGCCGGTGGATGGCGATGCGGCGGAGCTTCACGGCCCCCTCCCGCGGGGCGAGAGCATCTCGCCGAGCGCGCGCAGCGCGGCCCGTTCGAGCAGCTCGGCCAGCTCGCCGTCGGGCGGCGGCGGTGCGGCGTCGGCGCCCGCCGCGCGCAGCGCGGGAGCGCCGCTGCGCGCCTTCAGGCGCTCGCGCGCCCCGTCGAGGAGCGCCTGGCGCTCCGCGCCGGGCGAGCCGCGCAGGAGCAGGACCTTGCGGGCGACGAGGGCCGGGGGGTCGGCGCCGCGCGCCAACTCTTCGAGGTCGAACGCCGGAGCCACCGCCATGCGCCAGTCGTGCACGAAGAAGTCGATGCCGCCGCGCGCATGGAGGAGACGGCGCGGGTCGGCGGCGGCGAGCGTGCGCGCGATCTCCGGCCCGAGCCCGCTCCGCCCGGTGAAGCGGAGCCGGCAGCCGACCGCGCGCGGCCCGAAACGCTCCCCGGCGATCCGATCGTGCGCTTCGTCGAGGGCGGCGATCACGAGGGCATGGACGTCTTCGGCCGCCTCGACCCCGTCCATCGCCACCTCCACCTCTTCCCAGCGAAGGGGCGCGAGCGGCAGATGCTCGAGCGCGAGGTCCGCGGACCCCGCCCCTCCGCCCC
>CAZSPS010000215.1:0-3317 GCA_964608875.1 uncultured Ectothiorhodospiraceae bacterium | reverse complement strand
TTGTTCGAACGGATCGGGTGGAGCGACCCCGAACGCTTCCTCGGCTACTTCGGCGGCGCCCGGGACTGGCTCCTCGACCTCGAATGGGTGGACCGCCGGCTGCGCGAGAGCTTCTTCAAGCGCATCCAGGCGCCGCCGATCGTCGTGGTGAGCAAGCGGGCGTTCGGCTTCGATCTGCGCGAGTCGCAGGCGCCGGCGTACCGCCCGCGCCGCTACGAGGCCCTGCGGGCAGAGGTCGAGCGCCTCGACCTCGAGGCCGCAGTGCGGCGCATGGCCGGCTGACCCCGGCCCGTCCGCCGGACCGGCGCGGGCTTGGTAGACTTCGCGCCTGCACCGCCTCCCGGAGCCGTCCCCCGAATGCCGCCACAGCCCTCCCACGAGGCCGCCACCCGGCCCGACAGCGCCGCCCCGCGCGGCAACGAGCCCCGCATCGACGCCGAAGAGATCCTCGAGGGGATCCTCGAATGGGTGCGGATCGAGTCGCCGTCGCACGATGCCGCCGCCGTCAACCGCATGGTGGACCGGGTCGAGTCGCGCCTTCGCGCCCTCACCTCGCGGGTGGAGCGCACGCCGGGACGGGACGGCTACGGCGATCTCCTCACCGCGCGCAGCGAATGGGGGGGCGACGAGCCCGGCATCCTCGTGCTGAGCCATCTCGACACCGTCCATCCCATGGGCACCATCGACGGGCATCTGCCCGTGCGCGTGGAGGGGGACCGGGTCTACGGCCCCGGCATCTACGACATGAAGGGCGGTGCGTACCTCGCCTGGTACGCGTTCCGCCACCTGGTCCGAAGCGGACGCGAGACCCCGCTCCCCATCACCTTCCTCTTCGTCTCGGAGGAGGAGGTCGGGAGCCCCACCTCGCGCGAGGTCATCGAGGCGGCGGCGCGCGCCAACCGCTACGTGCTGGTCACCGAGCCCGCCCGCGACGGCGGGCGCATCGTCACCTCGCGCAAGGGGGTGGCCATCTTCGAGGTCGCGGTCACCGGGCGGCCCTCGCACGCGGGGGTCCGGCACCAGGACGGGCGGAGCGCCATCAAGGAGATGGCGCGCCAGATCCTGGCCCTGGAGGACATGACCGACTACGAGCGCGGGGTGACGGTGAACGTCGGCGTCGTCTCCGGCGGCACGGGGGCGAACGTGGTGGCCGCGGAGTGCAGGGCGGAGGTGGACGTGCGGGTGCCGACCGCGGAAGCCGGCGAGGAGATGTGCGCGAGGATCCTGGCGCTCGAGCCCTTCGACCCCGACACGGAGGTGACGGTGAGCGGCGGCATGAATCGTCCGCCCTACGAGAAGGACGCCGCCATCGCATCGCTGTTCGAGCATGCGAAGGGGCTCGCGGCGGAGATCGGCTTCGAGCTCGAGGACGTGCCGACGGGCGGGTGCAGCGACGGCAACTTCACCGCCGCGCTCGGGGTGCCGACCCTGGACGGGCTGGGGGTGGACGGCCACGGCGCCCACAGCTACGACGAGCACATGCTCCGCTCGTCGCTCGAGCCGCGTGCGAAGCTCCTGCTGCGGCTGTTCGAAACGCTGGAATGACGCACCCGCACCCCGCGCAGCGTCCGCGGCGCCGGCCGGACGCGGCTCCGCCGCCGCCTCCGGCCCCGGCGCCGGAACCGGACGCCGCCCGCGCGGCGCGGGACGGAGCCGGCCCCCGCTACACCCTTCGCACCGTCGAGCGCATCGCGGACGTCCCGGCCGCAGAGTGGGACGCCTGCGCGAACCCCGGCGGGGTGCCCGCCAACCCCTTCATCGCCCACGCCTTCCTGCGCGCGCTCGAGGAGAGCGGCTCGGTCGAGCCCGGCGCCGGGTGGCTGCCCTGCCATGCGGTGCTCGAGGACGGCGGCGGCGGCGAGGAGGGCGGACAGGTGGCGGCGGTCGCGCCCCTCTACGTCAAGGGTCACTCGCAAGGCGAGTACGTCTTCGACCACGGCTGGGCGCAGGCGTTCGAGGACGCGGGCGGGCGCTACTACCCCAAGCTGCTCGGCGCGGTGCCCTTCACCCCGGCCACCGGCAGGCGGCTCCTGGTGCGGCCGGCCGGCGGCGCGCGGGCGGATGCAGGTGCGGAGGGAGAGGAGGCGGCCGCGGCCGAGACGCACCTGGTGGCGGGCTGCATCGAGATCGCCCGCCGCTTCGAGGTCTCCTCCCTGCACTTCAACTTCCTCGAGGCGCGCGAGTGGGAGCGGCTCGGCGCCCTCGGGTTCCTGCGCCGCACCGACCAGCAGTTCCACTGGCGCAACGAGGGCTACGCGAGCTTCGACGACTTCCTGGGCCGGCTCGGCTCGAAGAAGCGCAAGAACCTGAAGCGCGAGCGCCGCATCGCGCTCGAGAACGGGATCGAGGTGGAGTGGGTGACCGGCGCCGCCCTCGGCGAGGCCCACTGGGATGCGTTCTACCGGTTCTACATGGACACCGGGAGCCGCAAGTGGGGGCGGCCCTACCTGAGCCGGCGCTTCTTCAGCCTGGCGGGCGAGGCGATGGCCGACCGCATCCTGCTCGTGATGTGCCGGCGCGCCGGGCGCTACGTCGCGGGCGCCCTCAACTTCATCGGCGGCGACACGCTCTACGGGCGCAACTGGGGCTGCATCGAGGACCACCCCATGCTGCACTTCGAAGCCTGCTACTACCAGGCCATCGACTTCGCCATCGCGCACGGACTGGCGTTCGTCGAGGCGGGCGCGCAGGGGCCGCACAAGGTGGCGCGCGGCTACCTGCCGCGGCGCACCCACAGCGCCCACTGGATCGCGCACGAGGGCCTGCGGAGCGCGGTCGCACGCTACCTCGAAGGCGAGCGCCGCCACGTGGACGAGGCGATGGAGGCGATCGCCACCCACCACTCTCCCTTCCGGCGCGCCGGCCCCGGCCCCGGCGGCGCCTGACTGTCCCTTGGAACCTTCGACCCGGAGCGGGCGCGCATGATCGAGTTCTACGCCGTCAAGATCCTCACCAGGATGCTGTTGCCGCCCGGCCTCATCCTCACGCTGTTTCTGTGCGGCCTGGGGGTCCGGCGCCGCTGGCGGCGGACCGGGCAGGGCATGATGATCGCCTCCGGGGTGCTCCTGTACCTGTTCTCCCTCCTCCCGTTGGCGACCGAGATGAGGGAGTTCCTGTACCACCGCTACCCGCCGCTGGCCGAGACCAGCGAGCTGCCGCCCCGGATCGGGGCCATCGTCGTCCTCGGAGGGGGGATGCGGAACAACCCCGAGTTCGGCGGGCTCGACGTCGGGCTCAACTCGCTCTTCCGGCTCCGGTACGGGGCGCGGCTGCACCGGGAGACCGGCCTGCCGCTCCTGGTCACGGCCAACGAAGAG
>CAZSPS010000214.1:0-6973 GCA_964608875.1 uncultured Ectothiorhodospiraceae bacterium | reverse complement strand
GGTGAGGGCCGCGGGGGTGCGGGTCGGCCTGGTCGCGAACCCCTTCTCCGCCCGCGACATCCGCCGGGTGGTCGCCAACGCCGCGAGCCTCCAGATCGCCGACCGCGCCAACATCGTCCTGCGGGTGCTCGCCTGTCTCGGGCGCTGCGGGGTGGACGAGGTGCTTGCGATGCCCGAGCGCGGCGGCATCCGCGCCCACGTCGAGCGCGGGGTCGAGCGCGCGCGCAACACCGGCGGCGGGCGCTTCCCGGCGCTCCGCCACCTCCGGCTCCCGGTGACGGGAACGGTGGAGGACACCCACCGGGCGGTGCGCGCCATGGCGGACGAGGGGGTGGCGGCCATCGTGGTGCTGGGCGGCGACGGCACCCACCGCGCCGTCGCCGCGGACTGCGGGCGGACTCCCATCGCCTGCGTCTCGACCGGCACCAACAACGCCTTCCCAGACCACCGCGAGCCGACGGTGACCGGGCTCGCCACCGGTCTCGCAGTCACCGGGCGGGTTCCGCCGCACGTCGCCTACGCCCCGCACAAGCGCCTGCTGGTGTCGGTCCGGCCGGCCGGCGGCGGGGCGCCGGCGCACCACCCCGCCCTGGTCGACGTGGCCGTGGTCGCGGAGCGCGTGGTGGGCGCGCGCGCGCTCTGGCGCCCGGAGTCGCTGCGCGAGCTGTACGTGACGTTCGCGGACCCGGGGGTCATCGGCCTCTCGGCGATCGCGGGCCTCCTCGAGCCGGTGGGGCGGCGGGCGCCGCACGGCCTCAAGGTGGAGCTGGCGCCGCCGGAGGACGGTCCGGCGGCGGTGCGCCTCGAGGCGCCCATCGCCCCCGGCTACGTGCGCTCGGTCGGGGTGCGGGAGTGGCGCCGGCTCGCGCCGGGCGAGGCGCACACGCCCCGGTCGCGCGCGGGCGCGATCGCGCTCGACGGGGAGCGCGAGGTCGCGTTCGGCGAGGGCGACGAGGTCCGCATCGCCCTCGAGCCGGACGCGGTGCGCACCGTGGACGTGGAGGCGTGCATGGACTACGCGGCCCGCAACGGGCTCCTGCGCCGCCCGGCCGCCGCCCCGTCCGCTCCATCCGACCCGGCCCGCCCGGCCGCTTGACGCGGGGGCCGTTCTTCGCACAAGGTGCGGGCGACACCCGAACCCGAATCCGGACCCGGAGGACTCGACGCCATGACCGACAACCCGTTCTCGCTCGACCGCGACACCCTGCTGCGGGCCTACCGGACGATGAAGACCATCCGCGAGTTCGAGGAGCGCCTGCACCGGGACGTGGCCCGCGGCGACATCCCGGGCTTCGTGCACCTGTACGCGGGCGAGGAGGCCTCCGCCGCCGCCATCATGTTGCACCTGCGCGAGACCGACCGCATCGCCTCCACCCATCGCGGGCACGGCCACTGCATCGCCAAGGGGGTGGACGTGAAGGAGATGATGGGCGAGATCCGGGGCAAGACCACGGGGGCCTGCAAGGGCAAGGGCGGCTCAATGCACATCGCCGACCTCGGCCGCGGCATGATGGGCGCGAACGGTATCCTGGGCGCGGGCGCGCCGCTCGCCTGCGGGGCCGCGCTCGCCGCCAAGCGCAGGGGGGACGGGGGGGTCGGCATCAGCTTCGTCGGCGACGGGGCCTCGAACCAGGGCATGTTCCTCGAGAGCCTCAACCTCGCCGCGGTCTGGAACCTCCCGGTGGTGTTCGTGATCGAGAACAACGGCTACGCGGAGTCCACCGCGGTGGAGTGGGCCGTGTCCTGCGACAGCTACGTCGACCGGGCGGCCGGGTTCGGGATGCCCGGGGTCACCGTGGACGGCACGGACTTCTTCGCCGTCCACGAGGCGGCGGGCGAGGTCATCGCCCGCGCCCGCGAGGGCGGCGGCCCGTCGCTCCTCGAATGCAAGATGCACCGCTTCTTCGGCCACTTCGAGGGGGACGCGCAGACCTACCGGGCCGAGGGCGAGGTGGAGGAGCTGCGCGCGAACCACGACTGCCTGAAGAAGTTCCGGGCGGTGGTCACCGGCGCGGGGGTGATCGGCGACGCCGACCTGGACGCGATCGACGCCGAGGCGCTCGCGCTCGTCGAGGAGGCGGCGGCGCACGCCATCGCCGCCCCCCTGCCGGCCGCGTCGGAGCTCGAGACGGACGTCTACGTCGCGTACTGAAGACCGAAGGCCGAAGGCCGGGGAACGAGGAAAGAAGAGGAGGCGAGGACATGGCGCGCAGCTTGAGCATGAGCGAGGCCGTGAACGAGGCGCTCGACCAGGAGATGGCCCGCGACCCGGCGGTCGTGTGCATGGGCGAGGACATCTCGGGCGGCACCGGCAGCCCCGGCGAGGACGACGCCTGGGGCGGGCCCCTCGGGGTGACCAAGGGGCTGTCCAGCAAGCACGGGGACCGGGTCATGGACACCCCCCTGTCGGAGTCGGCCTTCGTGGGCGCGGCCATCGGCGCCGCCTGCTGCGGCCTTCGCCCCGTGGCGGAGCTGATGTTCGTGGACTTCATGGGCGTGTGCTTCGACGAGATCTTCAACCAGGCCGCGAAGTTCCGGTACATGTTCGGGGGCAAGGCCGAGACCCCGGTGGTCATCCGCTGCATGGCCGGCGCCGGCTTCCGGGCCGCCGCCCAGCACTCGCAGATGCTGACCCCGGTGTTCACCCACATCCCA
This sequence comes from uncultured Ectothiorhodospiraceae bacterium, assembly GCA_964608875.1. Classification (GTDB taxonomy): domain Bacteria; phylum Pseudomonadota; class Gammaproteobacteria; order HK1; family HK1; genus JAJDXW01. The sequence continues at coordinate 4,318 of CAZSPS010000214.1, read as the reverse complement.
GGCCTCAAGGTGGTGTTCCCGTCGAACGCCTACGACGCCAAGGGGCTCCTCATCCAGTCCATCCGCGACAACGACCCCGTCATCTTCTTCGAGCACAAGAACCTCTACGAGACGAAGGCGGACGTGCCCGAGACCCCCTACACCATCCCCTTCGCCGAGGCCAACGTGGTGCGCGAGGGCGGGGACGCCACCATCGTGACCTACGGGCAGACGGTGCAGCGCTCGCTGGAGGCGGCGGGGCGGCTCGCCAAGGAGGACGGGGTCGAGTGCGAGGTCATCGACCTGCGCACCCTGTCCCCCATCGACATGGACACCGTGCTCGAGAGTGTGGAGGGCACGGGGCGGCTGGTGTGCGTGGACGAAGCCAACCCGCGCTGCTCGATCGCGGCCGACGTGTCCGCCACGGTGACGCAGGAGGCGTTCGGGGCGCTGAAGGCGGGGGTGCGCATGGTGACCGCGCCGCACACCCCGGTGCCGTTCTCCCCCGCCCTGGAGGACCTCTACATCCCCGGCGCGGACCGGATCGCGGACGCCGTGCGCCGCACGCTCGCGCACTGACCCGGGACCGGACGGAGGGAAGGAGGGCGGCGCCATGGCCGGAAAGATCGTTCCCATCGTGATGCCGAAGTGGGGCCTTTCCATGAAGGAAGGGACGGTGACCCGGTGGATCGCCGAGGAGGGGGACGAGATCGCGGTGGGCTCGGAGATCGTGGAGATCGAGACTGAGAAGATCGCGAGCGCCCTCGAGGCCACGGACGCGGGGCTGCTCAGGCGCAAGGTCGCGGGCGAGGGCGACCTGCTGCCGGTGAAGGGGTTGCTCGGGGTGCTGGCGCAGGGAGGGGAGGTGAGCGACGCCGAGATCGACGCGTTCGTCGAGGGGTTCGAGGCGCCGGCCCCGGAGGAGGACGAGGACGAGGGAGAGGGCGCGGAGGCCGGCGCCGGCTACCGCCATGCCGACACGCCGGCCGGACGGCTGCGCTACACCGCGCAGGGCGAGGGGCCGGAGACGATCCTGCTCATCCACGGCTTCGGCGGCGACCTCGACAACTGGCTCTTCAACATCGACGCGCTCGCCGAGGCCGCGTCGGTGGTCGCGTTCGACCTGCCGGGGCACGGCCCGGCCCCCGCGCCGCTCGGGGAGCCCTCCGTGGCGGGGCTCGCGGCGGCGGCGGCCGGCCTCATGGACGCGCTCGGGATCGAGTCCGCGCACCTGGTGGGGCACTCGCTCGGAGGCGCGGTGGCGCTCCGGCTCGCGGCGCACGCGGCGCCCGCGCGGGTGCGCTCACTCACCCTCGTGTGTCCGGCCGGCCTCGGTCCGGACATCGACCGCGGCTACATCGACGGCTTCGTCGAGTCGGTCTCGCGGCGCGAGCTCAAGCCCGTGCTCGAGCACCTGTTCGCGGACCCGGGCCTCGTCACCCGCTCCCTGGTGGACGGGGTGCTGCGCTACAAGCGGCTCGACGGGGTGACGGAGGCGCTGCGCACGCTCGCCGGAGGCGTCTTCCCGGACGGCGCGCAAGGGTGGGTCGAGCCGGCGGCGCTCGCGGGCGCAGGGGTCCCCGCCCTCGTCGTCTGGGGGGCGGAGGACCGGATCGTGCCCGCCGCGCACGCCGAAGCCGCGGCGGGCATGGACGGGGTCGCCGTCGAGGTCGTGGAGGGGGCCGGCCACATGGTGCAGATGGAGGCCGCCCCCCGCGTCAATGCCCTCATCTCCGCCCACGTCGCCGGCGCCGCCGCCGCCGCCGGCGCCTGAGCCCGGCCGTCTCTCCGCGCGGTCCGGCGCGGGCGGCGGCGGATGCCGGCCGTGAGCCGCGGGCGCGGACCGGAGGCCGAAGGGGTGGATGCGGAGCCCGCATCCTCCGCCCACGCGCTCGATCCCGGAACCCTTCTCTCCCTGGTCGCGGAGATCGCCGCCGAGCTTCGCCCCGGCCGCGGCGGGCCGCCCGTGGAGGTGGACCTCGACACCGACCTCGAACGCGACCTCGGCCTCGACAGCCTCTCGCGCATGGAGCTGGTCGGGCGCGTCGAGCGGGCGGCGGGGGCGAGCCTTCCGGACGAGGCGCTGGCGGGAGCGGAAACGCCGCGCGACCTCCTGCGCGCCCTCGCCGCGGCCCGTCCGGCGGGCGGGGCGGCAACCCCGGCGGAGCGCGCGCCGCCGCCGGGGCCGGTCCGGCCGGCGCCGGGCGCACCGGACCCGGGGCCGGGTCCGTCTCCGGCCTCCGTGCGCCCCGGAGACGAGGCGGCGGAGACCGGCGCGCGCGCCGGCGCCGCCGCCGCGCCGGTGGCGGCCCCCCCGCACGCCGAGACCCTGGTGGACGCGCTCGCGTGGCACGCGGCGGAGCACCCGGACCGGGTGCACGTGCGGATGCCGGACGAGGACGGAGGGGCCGGCGCGGTGCTCACCTACGGCGGGCTGCTGGAGCGCGCCTTGCGGGTCGCGGAGGAGCTCGCCCGGCGCGGCCTCGACCCCGGCCGCACGGTCGCGATCATGCTCCCCACCGGGTTCGAGTACCTCGCGTGCTTCCTCGGGGTCCAGCTCGCGGGCGGAGTGCCGGTGCCCATCTATCCGCCCGCCCGCCTCGCCCAGGTCGAGGACCACGTGCGCCGGCACGAGCGCATCCTCGCCAACGCCCGCGCGCAATGGCTGGTGACGTTCGACGAGGCGCGGGTCCTGTCGCGGCTGCTGGCGGCGCGGGCCGGCGAGCGCTGCGCCCTGGTCACGGTGGACGAGCTCGGGGTCGGCCCCGGGGCTGGCGCCGGTCCCGGCCCCCGCTCGGGTCCCCGCTCCGGGGCGCCGCCCGGTCTCGCCGCCGCCCGGCGCCCCGCCCCCCGCGACACCGCCTTCCTGCAGTACACCTCCGGCAGCACCGGCGACCCGAAGGGAGTGATCCTCACCCACGCCGACGTGCTCGCGAGCATCCACGCCATGGCGGCGGCGCTCGAGGCCGGCCCGCGCAACGACGTGTTCGTGAGCTGGCTCCCGCTCTACCACGACATGGGCCTCATCGGGGCGTGGCTCGGGAGCCTCGTGTACGGCCTGCCCCTGGTGCTGATGTCGCCGCTCGCCTTCCTCGCGCGGCCCGCCCGGTGGTTGCGCACCATCGACACTTGGGGCGGCACCATCTCCGGCGGCCCGAACTTCGCGTTCGAGCTCTGCGCCCGGCGCATCGCGGACGAGGAGCTCGAGGGGCTGGACCTCTCGCGCTGGCGTCTGGCGTTCAACGGCGCCGAGATGGTGCACCCGGAGTCGCTGGAGGCGTTCGCGCGGCGCTTCGAGCCCTACGGGTTCGACCGCGGGGCGCTCGCGCCGGTGTACGGCTTGGCCGAGGCGACGCTCGGGGTGGCGTTCACGCCGCTCGGACGCGGGCCGCGCGTGGAGTCGGTGGCGCGGGGCCCCCTCGAGCGCGAGCGGCGGGCGGCGCCGGTCCCGGCTCCGGCCCCGGTGTCCGGCCCGTCCTCTACCGCGTCCTCCGCCGCGCCCGGCGGGGAGCCGGTGCGCACCTTCGTCTCGAGCGGCATCCCCATCCCCGGCTTCGAGGTGCGCACGGTCGACGAGGCCGGGCGCGAGACCGGGGAGCGCACGGAGGGCCGGCTCCAGATCCGGGGGCCGTCCACCACCGGCGGCTACTTCCGCAACCCCGCCGCCACCCGCGCGCTGTTCGACGGGGAGTGGCTCGAGTCGGGCGACCTCGCCTACGTCGCCGAGGGCGAGGTGTTCGTCACCGGGCGGGTCAAGGACGTCATCGTGCGCGCCGGCCGCAACCTCCACCCCCACGAGTACGAGCAGGCGGCGGGCGAGATCGAGGGGGTGCGGAGCGGGTGCGTAGCCGTGTTCGCGGCGCGCGACCCGGCGGCCGGCACCGACCGCCTGGTGGTGGCGGCCGAGACGCGGGAGACGGACGAGGCGCGCCGCGCGGCGCTCCGGGCGCGGCTCGAGGACCTCGCGCGCGACCTCATGGGGGAGGCGGCGGACGAGGTGGTGCTGGCGCCGCCCTACACCGTGCTCAAGACGTCGAGCGGCAAGATCCGCCGCCGGGCGATGGCCGAGCTGTACGCCTCGGGCAAGGGCACGCTGCACGCGGCGGCGCGAGGGCCGTCCTGGCTGCGGCTGGCGCGGCTCGCGGCGGGCGGGCTCGTGTCCGTCCTGCGGCAGCGGGCGGCCTCGCTCGGCGCCCTTGTCTACGGGGCCTGGGCGTGGACGGCGGCGGCGGCGGTGGCGGCGCTCGTCTGCCCGGCGGTCGCGCTGGCGCCGAGCCCGCGCTTCGGCGCCGCGTGCACGCGCTTCGCGGCGCGGGCGCTGGTGCGGCTGCTCGGGCTG